>DAOUFX010000224.1:0-4064 GCA_034429675.1 Anaerolineae bacterium
TTTTTGCGGACGGAGTACCGTCCGCAAAAACACCCCCTTATATCCGGCTAACGGCTAAAAGCTAAAGACTAAACGCTATCTTCAAAGGAGTTCCGATGACACAACGCAACGATATTCGTCTTTCTCTGCCCAGCAAGGGGCGGCTATCCGAAGACGCGGTGGAGTTCCTCGCCGCATGCGGGATCAAAATCCACAAACCCAACCCGCGCCAATACGCCGCATCCATCCCGGCGCTGCCCGGCGTGACCGTGCTCTACCAACGCCCCACCGACACGGTCGTCAGCGTCCGCGACGGCAGTGTGGACTTTGGTATCACCGGGCTGGACGTCACCGCCGAATACGGCGGCGATCAGGATGAGGTGCTGATCTTGCACGAAGCCCTCGGATTTGGCGGCTGCCGGTTGGCCGTGGCCGTCCCGGAGACGTGGGAAGGGGTAGAAACCCTCGCCGACCTGCGCAACTACGCGCGAACCCTGGCCCGCCCGTTGCGCGTCGCCACGAAGTTCACCCACGTGGTCAGCCGCTTCCTGGAAACGCAAGGGATCGCGCCCTACACGCTGGTCGAGTCGGAAGGGACGCTGGAGATTGCGCCGGCCATCGGCTACGCCGATTGCATCGCCGATCTGGTGGCGTCCGGTCAAACGCTGAGCGACAACCGGTTGCGGGCGCTCAAAGACGGGACGATCATGCGCTCCGAGGCCGCGCTCATTGCCAACCGCGCCGCCCTCCGCGCCCGCCCCAAGGTCTTGAGTATCGCCCGCATCCTGTTAGAATTTACGGAAGCGCACCTGCGCGCCCAGGAGCACGTGATGGTCGTCGCCAACATGCGCGGGCAATCGCCGGAAGACATCGCCCGCAAGATGTTCGCGCAACACGTGCTGGGCGGCTTGCAAGGGCCGACGATCTCGCCGGTGGTTGTCAACGGCAGCGCCGGGAACGGCTGGTATGCCACGCAGGTGGTCATCCGCCGCGACGACCTCATCCAGGCCATCGCCGAGCTGCGCAGCATCGGCGGCAGCGGCGTCGTCGTCACACCCGTGACCTACATCTTCGAGGAGGAACCGACGCGGTACAAGGCCATGATGGCGGCGGTGAGTGCTTGATTTATTCCAACTCGGTGGATTCGGGGGTAACATTCCCTAGCCTGGCGGGCAAAGGAGTCAAAAATGAAATCACTGAAACGTCCGTTAGCCATAGCCTTATTTCTAAGCATCACTCTGTCGGCTTCTCCCCTGGCCTTTTTCGATCACACAATTTCCCCAATACAGGCGGCTGGGAGCATCCCGGCTGGCCTGCAAGATTACGAGCGTTGGGTTGGCTCGCAGCATTCTCATGTCAACATGGACGGCGATGATGGCGCAAGCGGCACGACATCGGCGCAAGCCTTCGCCTACGCCAGAAACATCCCCCACCTGGACTACTTCATACTCACCCCGCACCTGCACCAGTCACGCAGCGGCAGCGCGACCCTGTGGTACGAGAGCACGTACGACACGATCCGCGCAGACGCCGCCAGCGCCACGACCGCCAACTTCATCGCGATTCCGGGAGTAGAACTCAGCTCAATCTCCAGCGGCGGCCACTGGAATCTCTACAATGCCCAGGATTTGGTGGGGCAGGATCACCCGGACGGCGACTGGAACGACGGCGACGACTACTACGATCACGTCGTGCAATTGGCCCAGGGAGGCGAAAATATCGCTGCCCAGTTCAACCACCCTAGCAGCACCGATTTCGGCAGCCGCTACGACGCCACCGCCGATCCCTACTTCGGAACTTACGCCGTCACCAGCGGCTACACCTACGACACGAGCGAACTCTTCGCCGGGAATGGCGATAACGGCCTCTACGAGGAAAATTGGGGGGCATTTCTAAACCTGGGCTGGAAGGTCTCACCGGCAGCGGATCAGGACAATCACAGGGCCACGTGGGGCGCGTCATCCAGCGAGTATACGGTGATCGTACGCCCGGCAGGGACGACCCTCAACCAGGCCAACATCCTGCAAGGCATCCGCGATCACATGACCTACGCGACGGAGGATGCCAACATGCAAATCGGCTTTATCGCCAATGACTGGAGCATGGGGCAGACGATCGGCGGCAACAGCAACGTCGCCTTCACAATCTGGTGGAACAACCCCTCCGAGACGCTGTACAACCACAACACCGGCGGTTCCGTCACGGAGCCGGCCAACGACGCCATCCAAACGATTTGGGTATACAAAAACAACTTCGTCACCCCGGTCGCCACGTACACCCCCAACACAACCAGCGGCGCCTGGAACGTGACGCTCAGCGCGGAGGTGGGAGACTGGTTTGTCGTCAAATTCCAGGATACTTACACCTTCGCCACCGACGCCACATACGGGCGACTGGCGACCAAAGACCTCACCTGGTCGGCCCCGGTCTGGTACGACCCGGCCAACGCCGACCCGCAACTGGTGGTGGATGGGACCAGCCCCACCGCCACCCCGCAGCCGACGTCCACCGGATACACCAACACCCCCACGCCGACCGGCACACCGACGCCTGCGGCCTCCGGCTGCGGCGCCATCGTGATCAACGAGGTACTGCCCGCCAACCAGACTGTCTACGCCACCGACTGGGTCGAACTGTACAACCCCACCGGCGCGGCCATTGACCTGGGCGGCTGCATCATTGACGACGTCACCGGCGGCGGGGCCGCGCCCTACACCATTCCCGGCGGCACAACGATTGCCGCCTACGGCTTCTGGGTCCACGAGCGCGCCAGCGCCTTCAACAACAGCGGCGACACCATCAACCTGATCGCCGGCGACGGCGTGACCGTCATTGACAGCTACAGCTACGGCAGCACCGGCTACGACGCCTCCTGGTACCGTCTGCCCGACGGCGGCGCCTGGCAAGCCACCACCACCAACGCCCCCACGCCGGGCTCCGCCAACGGTGGGACGGCTACCCCCACCGCCACACCTACCGCATTGCCCAGCAACACCCCTACGCCAACCTCCACCAACACACCCACTTTGACGCCGACAAAAACACCCACTCCCACCTACACGCCCACCCCCACGCCGACCGGCACGCCGACGCCCACGCCAACGCCTGCGGCCTCCGGCTGCGGCGCCATCGTGATCAACGAGGTGCTGCCCGCCAACCAAACCGTCTACGCCACCGACTGGGTTGAGCTGTACAACCCCACCGGCGCAGCCATTGACCTGGGCGGCTGCATCATTGACGACGTCACCGGCGGCGGAGCCACGCCCTACACCATTCCCGCCGGCACGACAATTGCCGCCCACGGCTTCTGGGTCCACGAGCGCGCCGGCGCCTTCAACAACGCCGGTGACACCATCAACCTGATCGCCGGCGACGGCGTGACCGTCCTTGATAGCTACAGCTACGGCAGCACCGGCTACGACGCCTCCTGGTACCGTCTGCCCGACGGCGGCGCCTGGCAAGCCACCACCACCAACGCCCCCACGCCGGGCTCTTCCAACGGCGGAACGACCACCAACTGGGTGACACTGCTCTACGACAATTTCGAGAGCGGCTGGGGCAATTACACATCCGGGGGCGTAGACGCGAACCTTTACACGAACGGCACCTACGCCTACGAAGGCTACGCCGCCGCCGACATCCAGGACAACAGCGGCGCCGCCTCAGCCTTCTCCCTGAGCAACAGCGTGGATGTCCACACGGCAGGGTATACAGAACTGGAGATCAGTTTTACGTTTATGGCCGTGAGCATGGACAACAGCAGCGAAGACTTCTGGGTGCAATACTATGACGGCAGCACCTGGCGCACCGTCGCAACCTACGCCCGGACGACCCACTTCAACAACGGCGTTTTCTACACGGTGACGATCACCCTCTCCGAAAACAACTACACCTTCCCTACCGCGATGAACCTGCGCTTTATGTGCGACGCCAGCGACAACCAGGACGATGTCTACATTGACGCTATCACCATCAAGGCTCGTTGAGAATTTATCACAAACCTGCGGTTCACCAGCGGTTGGATGAAAATCGCAATTCAGTGGAAGAGATAAAAAGGGCCGTGTTTTTTCGTGCGAGGGTACTCG
>DAOUFX010000225.1:0-3215 GCA_034429675.1 Anaerolineae bacterium
GCCCCCAAACCCCCACCCCCAGATTTTGAGAAGATGGTATCAAAGCGCTTTGTCCTCGCCGCGCAGGCGCAGGCTCACCGTAACTTTCTCCAAATCCAGCGTCTGGCGCATCTGCTCGGCAGCCGCGCGCAACACAGCATCCAGATCCAACGACTCACGAATATGCGTGGTGACTTCACCGGCCAGGCGTTCACGGGTGGCCCGGCGCTGCGTGTCCTGATAAAGCCGCGCACTTTCCAACGCCAATCCCAATTGCTCAGCCAACATCTCCAACAAGGTCAACTCGTCCGCAGTCCACTCGCCCTCCGCCCCGGGTTTGTACGTGTCCAGCACGGCAATAACCTGGCCATGCACCTTGACCGGAACGGCCAATGTTGATCTACTCTCAATCGCGCTATCGCCGCCAACAGAGCGAATACAAACCGGGTTCCCTGTTTGCAACACTTGTTCCATTTCTGCCGTGAATACTCCATCAGCGCGTGCAACTCCCTGCTTATCGCCATGGAATCCCAGATTGCGGTTGATCTGCAGGAGATCAAGCCACGCCTGCCGGCTCAACTCCCCGTAGGCGCGGCGGGCGGTTTCCAGCGCGGTCTGCCCCTCGGCAAACAATCGCGCGTTATCCAAAGCCACCGCCACCTGATCGGCCATGGATTGCAACATAGCTACCGTGGTCTCATCAAACGCCCCGGGTTGGTCGCTCTGTACGGTCAAAGCGCCGAGCACCCGACTGCGCGAAAGCAATGGTAAGGCCGCTTCAGAACGAGTATTCGGCAATTCGCGGGTGGCCAGTCGCTCGACATCCTCTCCGGCCTCCAAAGCCACCCGGGCTTGAACATTCATAATGCTCCAACCGATCATCGAACCCTCACCCACAGGTAAACGATGGCCGCGCGCCAACATAACCCGTCCGGCCTCACCCGTGCCGGCATGTAACACAGCCCACTCACCGGTGCTGTCCACCAAAAACAAACCTACATAATACAAATTGAAGCGATCGCGGATCAACTCAACAACCTGCCGAATCAGAACATCCGTATCAAGAATAGAAGTCGCAGCGCGTCCAACTTCTGTCGAGGCATGGAGATATTTGGAGCGACGCTCCAAATCAGACGTGCGTTCAGACACGCGCTGCTCCAATTCGGCGATCAAGATACGTTGTTGATCGGTCATACTGTTGAACGCCTTTGCCAAAACGCCGATTTCATCTCGAGTTTTGACCTGCGCAATCGCCGATAGATCGCCGGCGACAATGCGCTCAACCGTCGCGGTAAGCAGACGAATCGGTCCTAGAAACGCACGCGCCGCCAACGATCCGACCAGCAAAATGGTTGCCAGGGAGACTAAAGCCATCGCCACAATGCTAAAGGCCATATTGCGAACCTGAATCAGAGCATTTTCCCGTGTTTGATGGGTCACAATAATCCAATTCAAATCTTTGATGGCTTGATCTGTAATTGAGGTAGAACTTTCAGATATCTTGACCACCGGCGCTTGAGACACTAAACTCAAAACCCCTCTATAAACAATCTCCAAATATGTCTCGTCAATGGAATCACGCATAGTTGCGCCGGTATCATCGGGGAGACGATCCCCCGCCAGACCATGTCCCGTGACCAAGCGGTTGTCGGGCAATAACAGTTCAGAAGCGCCTGTATTGTCAACAAACTGTCCGACTACAAACAAATCGGTCAGAACTTTCACGCGATAGGTCACGCGCAATACTCCAATAACTTGTCTCTCATCCGCCGCATAGACTGGTACAACAAAAATGAGCCCCTGGATAGCCCCAGTCGCATCAAAGGACACCGGTCCAACATCAATAAAAATATCGCCGAGACCCTCGTTATACGCCGATTGCCATTCTGTATGAGTGGCATAATACAAATCCGTCGGATGGCTGGTCGCTGCCACCAGTCCGCCGTATTGGTCCATTAACAGGATTTCGAGACTGTCAGGAAAGAACCGGCGATAACGGCGCAATTCATCTACAGCGACGTTATTTAGCCGCGCCTGAATGATCGCATCTGTGTCCTTCGCTGCCTTCCATTGTCGATCGAGTTCGGTAAGTTGAGCCTGAATCTGCGCCGGATCCCCCTGATATGCTGCATTAGCGGCAATCACCCCCTCACGCAACGGGGCACTCAAAGCTAATCCTCGTATCATATCCACCTGGGAGCTCATGAAATCACCAACAGCAAAGCCATTCGAAGTTGCCATGCTCTTTAGGCCAGCTCCAATGCGACTGGTAGCAATTGAAGCAGAAGCAAAGTAGTTGGAAATTGCCAGGAACATCAAAGGGATGAAAGTGACAACAAAAAGGATCGCCAGAAGCTTTATACGCAGCGAAAAACGGCCCAAGAACGAAACTTTAGCGTCCTGTCCTTCCGACTCGACAGCTTTTGGAGAAAACTCAGGCGAATTTGTAACAGTGGTCATTGCACATCCTCAGTTACGGACTGTTCCGGCGCGCCCCCGGTTGCCCCAAACACTACGGGTTCACCAAATCGGCCAATTGAGTGTAGGTTGCCTTCAAATCCTCAAGGGCGGCCCGCGTTTCTTCGCGGCCTTTCACGACCGGCACAAAACCCTGTCTCTGCATCTCAGCTTGAAATTCAGGATCACGCGCAAGAGCCAGAAAGGCCTCCTCCAACTTCACCACGACATCTTCAGGTGTTCCAGCAGGCACGGCCACCGAACGGTCGGTGCTACCAACACTACCCACATCCACCCCTAATTCTGCAAAAGTAGGGACATCCGGCAATTCGGCGAATTCTTCGGCCATTGCCAAGACTCGGACAGCGTCCTGGTTCCGCCACAAATCGTCGGCATTTGCCAACACGGCATCCACATTGCCGCCCAAAAAGGCGATCATTTGTTCGGCAGACCCACCGGTATAGGCCACATACTTGAATTCCACCCCGGTCACTTTCTGTAATTGCAAAAAGACCATGTGTATGGCGGTGTATTCGGCAAATCCCCCCAAGGTGATGGTTCCCGGTGCGGACTTGGCCGCATCCAATAGCCCCTGAAGTGTTTGATACGGGCTGGTTTCAAGAACGGCCAATCCAAAAGGCGTCGTGGCCAATGTCGCGATGCAATCCAAATCCTCTGTTTTATAATTCACATTTCCAAACATCGGCTGCAACACAATGTACGGCAGATTCACTGTTGCCAGCGTATATCCGTCAGGCGTAGAGTGTGCAGTTTCGGCC
>DAOUFX010000226.1:0-23624 GCA_034429675.1 Anaerolineae bacterium
GACCATCGCTCAGTGGTCTACGGACAGGTGGCCGGGTTCCCGGATACGTTGGAAGAGTACAACGCCGGCGCAGTGCAGGAAGGAATCGAGGTGTTGCCGCGGCTGCTGGTTGTGCTGGATGAGTTTAACGCAACGGTGACGGCGGCAGGCGGCGCCAACGGCGCGCTGGCCAAGGCAGTAGCCGAACTGGGCTGGCGCGGGCGGAAATTCGGCGTGACCCTGGTCTTTGCGGCGCAGGACTTTGCCAAACAAATTGTAGGACGAGTGCGCGACCAGGTGGGGGCTGTGATGTGTTTTCGGGTGCGCAATGCGGAAACGGCGCGAGCGGTGGGGTGTCCCGACGCCGCGCGCATCCCGGCCGGGCGACCCGGACTGGCGATCACCGATCGCTGGGGGCCGGTGCAGACTTGCTATTTGGACAAGGACTTGCTGATTGCCGTAGGAAAGAAGCGAGCCGTCGCTTTGCCGGAAGAGGATCGGCGAATTGTGCAACTCGCTTTGGAGCGGGGCGGCAAGGTCACTCAGGGCGACCTGAAGGAATGGGGCCTGGGCACCGGCGAGGCGCGGCGTCTGCTGGATGATTGGAAACTGCGCGGGTGGATCGAGAAAGACCCGGAACGCAACAACGCGCATTTTGTAACTGGAAAATTGATGGGGTTATTGGGCCAGCCGGGATGAAATGGTAAACCCGAAAACCTTGAAAACGGCTGAAAACCCCTGTAAGCGGCCTGGAAACCTCTTTGAAGAAGGGGGAAAGGCGCCTGTAAACCTGCGAACGACATTGAAAGCCAACCGGAGGGAATGAAATGACAGGAAATCCTGTGTGCATAGTCTGCGGCGGGCCGATCCGGCACAAAGCGCGAGGGCGGCCACGGTGTTTTTGCTCGGCGGCCTGCCGGCAGAAGGATTACCGGGAACGCCAGAAATGGCAGAAAAACGGCGGGCAAGGGCCGCAGCGCTGGCGCAAGGGGTGGCTATTTAGTGGATGTTATGATGAGGTGAGCGATGACGGAAAAGCGCAAGAGCGATACGAATACAGAGGCGACCACGTCGGTGAAGATCAGGGTCCAGGCTGCCAGTGTGGAAATCGAAGATTTGGTGAATGTTTTGGTAGAGAGATTGGAAGTTATAGGGTTACTGTTAACGGAGAGAGAAGAGACAGAATTGTGTGAGAGTAAAAACTACATAGACTTAGCATTCAATGTAGCGGAATGGCTAAGATAAAAGCAAATTGTTGGAACCGATCCAGTACCCAATATCAGACCGGTCCCAACGTTTTTAGAAATCATAGTTTATTGACCACAGCATTGGCTCACTTCAGTTGTCCATTTGGTTCTATCAACTTAAATCCTATTGCTCAACTGGAATGCCCCAAACATGCACTTCGCCTTGGGCATCTCCCCAGATGAACAGACGCCCATCCGAACTAAATCTCAATGCATAAGTTGCAACATTGCCCCCTTCAACCAGCTTTTTTTTACGGACAATATCCCATATTTGCCATCCACTATCCGTGCCGACTGCCACTAAATCACTAATCGGGCTAAAAGCAATATCTGATTTGAGACCCACCGAGATCACGACTGAACCGGCACGGCGAATACGTTCACCAGTCAATGACCACCATTCAAAGCGATCTCCGCGAACAACCGCCAGCCAACGGCGCGAATGATCAAAACGAATTGCCAGTGGTTCAGTATAGTTTTCTCTACGGGGGCGGTCAATCTGGCCACGACTCAGCAAATGATAAGTATTTTGAGAATCGCGCCCTACCAACCCCACGCGCCCTTCTTGATCAGCCCAAGCAAGATATTCTCCGGTTGAATCAAAAGTCACTACATCCGGTGTAGTGGGTATCCATAAATTTCGAAATGGATCTTCGGTGCCTCCTAGGGACATTAATGTAGAATCTTCAGGGTTTGCAATATTCTCAATGTCAAGACTTTGCGGCTCGATGCGGGCTATTTGTTGTCCGTTTGAACTCACAGCGATCCCGGATAAAGTATGTTTTGTTGTCAGCGTCTTGTCCATATCCCATATACATTCACCAGTTTGTGGGTCCCATAGAAGAGCCCCGCGAATGTCAACCACTTCTCCGTTAGCTTCAGCTCTTGGTGTGTTCCCGGCAGCCGTAACTATCAATGTACCTTGTTCATCAAATGCTGTCGCAGTAATTCCAATAGGTGAGATACTGACTGTTTTTAGAAGCTCCCCCTTTTCTAATTGCCAATGTCGCACAACACCTTCATGTGCGTAGGCAGCCAGAATTGTTTGACCATCAGGAGTGATGGCTAGGGCTGCAATAGGACCCGGCACAAATCCTATTGGAACAAATCGCGCCAATTCCTGCGCCTGCCTTACATTTTCGATGGTTAGTGTGAGATTAGGATGGAGTTGCTCTGTGGTTGTTAGAGGTAAGGGAGTAACAGGAAAATGAGGCATGCGCGATTGATACTTTGGCCACATTACTAGATATCCGTAAGTGAGCATTCCAGTAATGGTTATAAATATCCCTATCCAACATCCCAGGAGAATTCTTCGTCGCTGGTTCATATGTCCTTCACCTCCCATGTCTCACTCATAGTAATAAATGTAGCGGGGATCTCCCATTAACAAGGGGGTTTTCCGCGCACTTACGGCATGCCATAGTCGTGAGTTATAAAGAGGAGTCGGCAATTCCCACGGCCAATTTACTGCTGTGTATTCCCCTGTTTCCAAATTCAAACGCATTGGCAAAAAACCAGCCGTTGGACCATCGAGCTGTGGGTCTGGAGGGCTTTTATATGTAGGATAGGCTCTTATTTCTTGAAGAAGAGCATCGGGTGTGGTATTTTGTAAACTCGCAATGAAAGCCAGCGTGTTGGAAGGTAAATCGTCAATGGAATAGTAAGTGAAGAATTCCCCATTTTCTCCCTGCCAATTTTCCCACCCGCTTTGGAAATCCATAAAGATTGCGTAGGCCACACCCGGAATTTGTTCTTCAGTTATGTCACCTGAAACCCAGTAACTTTTATCTAATTGCAATCCACCTACTTGTGAGTCATTCAGTTCAATTGTTCGTCCACCTCTTTCAACCGCATCTCGAACTTTTGTCAATACATTATGGTCGCCTAAATGATGGGGATCAAACCATCCATACTCTACACTGTAATAATACGGTGCAGCCTCACCGGCAGGCGCTGGCGCCGGGTGAGGAGAGCGATAGCCATCACATCCACTCAACAGCAAGGCAGCGCTAAGCAAAGCGATCTCGCCGATACAGAAGGGGGTTAAGCAATGTCCACTGGGATCAGTGTATTTGAGAAAGTTATTCCTAACATAGGTGTATCGGTTAAAATCCTGAGGATTTCTTGGATCAGGGATAATCGAATCCGCGCTCACGAACCGTCCCAGACTACTCGAATAGAATCGCGCCCCGTAGTCATACAACCCAATCCCCGCCTCCTCGCGCTGCCCGGTGAACCGTCGATCCGTAGGCGCATCGCCGTATCTCGTCTCGCCGAACGGTGTGTAGCGCATGTCGCTGACCTCCGCGCCGCTTGCATCCGTCGCCAGCGACGCAGATCCCAGATGGTCGCCGTGCAGGTACGTGATTTCACCGTCCCTCCGCAGCGCAATGCGCTGGCCACCCGCGAAGTAGTAAGTTGTAGTGAAGCGTTGCGTCCCGCTGATCTTCACCTCGACCGCACCCACGTTGACGGTCAGGCCAGTCGGGTCTTGGCGCGCCACACGGGTGTGCCTAACAATGGAAACGATTTTTCATGGCCCAAATGATGCTTGCTACGTAAACGGAGGGAAATCCCACGACTGCGATATGTCTCAAAAAGTCACGCAAATTCCTGACATTCAGGGTTGTCTTCATACAAAGAGTGAATATTGCTCCCAGCAATGTTGCGAAACCCAGCAAACGCATAATCGCAGGAATTCTAATCCTAAATTCATTGCCTGATTTGAAGTTGAGTGTATTTTCAATGAACACGACACGCCACATCACAATTGCTAATATCAACAGTCCAACAGCAGTACTAAGGTCTTGCAAGAGCGCATAGAGGGGTATGTCAACTTTCCCAACCGAAATCACTGTTATATTCAAAAGAGTTGAGTGAGCGACGAAAAATCCATTGCAGTGAGTAAATCCATCCCAGATGATATGCGTCAATGATCCAACTCCCATCGAAAAACAAATACAAAGGAAACGTTTAATCGGCAAAAAATCGAACTGGTGCTTTTCGAGAAGGTGATTTTCCAGATCGCCCGGCAACAAGGAATATAAAACATCCTTTTGAAGATTATGGTAAATCCACAAAACTATTAATCCCACAGGCAGACAGAACGTAAAGACGCCGGTTAGTGTGTGACTCCATCGCGTTACCAATTGCAAACGCAAAAAGTATTCGAAATCAGGAGCCATGGATCCTACAACAAGCGCTGAAGGGACAAATAGCTCGCTTTTCGATTTGGTAAATGGTATCACTGCTGCCGGATGTGCTAGAGTAAACGGCATCTTTGCCTCATAAGATGTGCTAACGGTGTTTAGGAGTATCAATCATCGAATGGACTCTTTTCTTGCTGGATTTCTCCTGTCAGAGCGTTGATTCGAACTATGGGGTAGCCCGCTTTGTACATTGAGCTCTTGTCTCCATAAGAAATATGCCATTCGTAATCATAAAGATACATAGAAATATCAACAGGTTCCTGGCGATCTGCAATAATCTCATTTGCTATCTGCAAGGCCTGCGCTGTTCCTATGGACAATTTGCTCAGCCTTATTGCTTTTCTTAGAGGAGGTGGAGGGTCTGATTCCTCTTTCATAATCCACAACCGTGTAGAATCCTGTTCCAAATCGTAGGTGACTGAGGCGTTCCATTGTCGCGGATAGAGATCTAGGCGATTGACTTTGAGGAATGACAAATCTATCCGGGTAATATTTGTAGTATCTGGATACGATGTGGACGCATAAATTCCATACAAGTAAGCCCCCTTGGACCAGTCATCAACAATCTTCTGACTGCGAATATGTAGTGCATCTAAATCTGTTGGTTCGATAACGGCGCTGACATTACCATATGTTGTTGTATCTACGAAATCCAGATCAGGGTTTGTCAACTGATGAATATTGAGTACGCTGCACAAAACGCAAATACCGAACAATGATGCTAACATGAGAAATGTGATAGATATTGCTCTCTTCTTTTCCATATCAGTCACCTTGATCCAGTATTCCTTGTGCCCACTCTTGCCAAGGTAAAACCTTCGGAATATTGGGATCAAGAGACAACATCTCCTTATAGAACCTACTCCAATCTCCCCATGAACTAAATCCCATAACAGTTCTTTCCCAAGATGCAATACTCCCATTTTGTAACATCGCCATTAGCTCAAGTCGAACCTGATCGGGCGGCATTCCCATGTTGTTCGCTTGCCAGAAGTTGACAAGCAATTGATCGCCATAAGCAAGCATTGTAGCCATATATCGCAGGTTGGCTTCAGGATTCGATATCAATAGTTGCGCAGTTTGCGCCTCATCTCCTAATGCCGGCATTAGCCCTAATTGTTGCAAATACATAGCATTTCCTACATCCATCTGGGTGATGCCTAATGAACAGGTCCCGGAACATAGCCCATACACACTCTGAAGTCGTTCCGGCCATCCAAGTAGAGGTGCATTCGGGCCGCCTTGTGTGCGCACGATCGCGGCCAATAATGCTGGCGTAATCAACTCGTGATTCATCGAAGTAGATACATCAATGATGAGACTGCGATATTTTCGCACCAGATCGCTGCCATGAAGATTCTTGTTGAGATCAGATGGGCCGCTCCATCCCAAGTTATCTTCCAGTTTGCCGACACCCAAACTTATTCCGGCAGCCGGAACACGCCCCATTTCGCGATATCCGGCTACTTTCAGCATTTTAACGATTCTGTAGGATTGATATAGCAAAGATAGAGGGCTGCCGGAAACCGTACTGGGAGGAATAGGTTGTTTTCCGTTGGGGTCTGTATAGTTGAGGGGGTTATTTAAAGTGTAGGCATATCGGTTTAATGATTGGGGGTTTTCTAATCCAGATGTTGTGATATCTGCACTCAGGAACCGCCCCAAACCGGTAGAGTAGAACCGCGCTCCATAATCATACAACCCAATCCCCACTTCCTGCCGTTGCCCGGTAAACCTACGATCCGTAGGCGCATCCCCTAACGCATCGTCTGCGATGCGCCGCGTCTCACCGAACGGCGTATACCGCATCTCGCTGACCTTTGCGCCGCTCGCGTCCGTCGCCAGGGACGCGCTGCCGAGGTGGTCGCCGTGCAAATACGTGACCGCGCCGTCCTTTCGCATTGCAATGCGCTGGCCGCCCACGAAGTAGTACGTCGTGGTCAGGCGTTGCGTCCCGCTGATGCTCACTTCGATGGCGCCGACGTTGACGGTCAGGCCGGACGGGTCTTCGCGTGCTACGCGGCTGCCATCGCCGTCATATACAAAGCGCGTGACGTCGCCGGTGCCGGTGTTCGTCACCACGGCCAGACGATTTTCGGCATTCCATTCTTGGGTGTAGGTGATTATCTCTGTACCGCTGAGTTCGACGCGCACGAGCATATTCCCATTGCGATCGTAGCCAGCGCGGAAGCCGACAGAAGTGGCGACGACGGCGAAGGGTTGCTGGAAGGCTTCTTCGCGGAGGATGATGGGGAAGTAGAGGGTGTAGGGTGCGTCGGTGTGAGTGACGGGCGTGGTCGCGCCGGGGAGTTGCAGCCCGTATTTGCGCCCGTAGGTGTAGGTGATGGTTTTGCTGCCATACGTTCGTGTGATGATGTTGCCCATTTTGTCGTAGCCGTAGGCTTCGCGGTACTGCCCCTGCCCGGCGTCGTTGCTCTGCGCGCTCGTCAGGCGGTCGCGGGCGTCGTAGGCAAAGGTCTGCACCTGCCCGCCGTTCCCGGCGTCGGCGAGTGTACGCAGATTGCCAACCCGGTCATAAGTGTAGCTCAAATCCAACAGAGTGCCGACTTGCAGACTCTCCAAACGTTGGGTGGCGAGATCGTAGCCGTAGACGGTCTGCCGCCCGTTGCCCCAGGTCTGTCGCAGCGGTTGGCCCAGGGCATTGTAGACGGCGGCGGTCAAATAGCCGTCCAGTCCCGTGACCGTCTCCGGCAGCCCGCGCAGGTTGTAGGTGTTGTGAATTACCTCGCCGGTGGGCAGCGCGGTGGTGATCACCCGCCCGGCAGCGTCGTAGCCCTGGGTGCTGACGAAGGTTCCCGCACCGGCGACGGTGCGCGTCTCGCGGATGGCGCGTCCCTGCGCGTCATACTGCCAGAAGGCGGTCCCGGACGTGTCGGTCATCGCCGTGCGGCGGCCGATGCCGTTGAGTCCCTGGTCGTAGGCGTATGCGGCGAGGAGGGAGTAGGAAGTATGGAGTAAGGAGTATGGGGCAGGAAGCAAAGCGTTACTTGCTGATGCGCTCACCCGCTGATTCGCTGATCCGCTCACCACACTTTTGCGAATGAGCCGGTCCAACTCGTCATATTCGAAGACCAGCGTTTGCCCTTCCGCGTCAGTCTGGCGAATCAGATTGCCGGCGAGGTTGTAAACGTAATTCCACTTGCCCATTGAGGGATCGTCCATCGCGGTTTTGCGGCCCAGGGCGTCGTAAGCCATCGTAGTGACGTGTCCTAGGGCGTCCACGACGCGGATGAGATTGCCGGCGGCGTCGTGGATGTACTTGGTGACTGCCGGATTGCCGGTATTCCAGGTTGGGGTGACGTAGGTTCCGTCGTATTCGTGGACCTCGATCAGGCGGCCCAGGCCGTCGTTGATGTAAGCGGTCTGGTGTCCGTTGGCGTCCAGCAGCAGCTCGCGCCACGGCTGATAGGCTTTTTGTGTGACGCTGCCGTCGGGCGCGGTCACGGCAATGATGCGGCCTTTGACATCGTAGGCAGTGACGGTTTTGCGCAAAGCGTTCCAGTCTGGCGCGATGTATACTCCGCCGGGCGCGGAAACCGTGTATGGCACGCTCGCCATAACCGGGCGGCCGAGATTGTCGTAGGCGGTGTCGCTCAGTACCAGTTGCCCGTTCTCGGCCTGACTCTGGGTTTGGATGACGCGGCCCAAGCCGTCGTAGATTGCCCAGGAGCTTTGGTATTGCGGTGTGGGCAGGTATGCGTCAATGCGCGTCTCGGTTTTCACGGCGAAGGGCGCCTGGATTGAGGCGGTGATAGGGCTACTTGGCGGAACAGGATAGGTGTATTTGACCGAAGGCGCATTATCGCCGGGTGGGGTGACGGCGATTGGGCGCCCAAAACTATCGTAGGTGATGTGCGCCGCCGCCCCGTTGGCGTCGGTGAAGACGGTCGGGACGCCCAGGCGCAAATCCCATTGTGTGGTCGCAGTCTGGCCTTTGGCGTTGGTGACGGTCACCGGAAATTGATGAGTGTTGTTATCATAATCGGTGCGAGTAGCGTGCTTGAGGGCGTCGGTGACGATTTCGGGGTAGCCCCATGATGGGTTGTACCATGTTTGCATGGTCGCCCAAAGGTCATTGAGGCCCTGCCGCACTTGGGTGACTTTGCCTTCGCTGGGCGCCACGCCTTCGGCCTGGTTGTCGTAGGCGTAAATGGTCTGGCGCAACGGCGCGCCGTTCATGGCCTTCAGCGTTTCGGTTTGCGGCGTGTTGATGATCCAGCGATCTTCGTTGGGGAGGTACTCGCGCTCGATGACGTATTCGTCGCCAACCAGGTTTGCAGCGCCTTCGTGAACTTCCCTGGTGACGTTGCCGTGGTTATCATAGGTGTAATTGCTGCTGGTAAAAGACCCCGGGGGATCGGCTACGGAATAGCCCTCCGGGTAGCTGCAGGTCGCTTGCGGGGTCACGAATCGCTGCCCGCCATCCAGGTCGCGGTAAAGGTAGGCGGTCTCGCTGTGGTACAGTTCACGGCTGTTGTCGGCAGGCTTTTGCACGGTCAGGTATTCGCGACCTTCCATGCCATCTCTATCGGGCAACGTTACACCGCAGGCGGTGCTTTCCGGTCCGCCGTTGCCCTGGTAGAAGTAGTGGTCGGTGTAGGCAACGACCGCGCCGCTTCCGTCGCGTTGTTTGACGCGCACCAGCGGATGGCCACGGAATTCGTAGATGTCGTTTTTGGGGTTGTCGTCGCCCCGGTTGTCAATCAATTTCCACTCGCCCGCCGCCGGCGCTTCATCGAGTTTACGGTACTCGTATGCCGTGCGCATCACATTGGCAATACCCAAGTCCGTTTTTACCTCGCGTACCCGATAACGGAACCAGTAACGGTCTTCCGTATCAGGATGAGGATTCATGGTCTGCCCATTCTGCCACTCCCACAGACTCTCCCAATTTTCAGGCGCGGTATATTCAAAGTGAGTGCTGCCGCCGTAACCGTTGAAGATGCGTTTCAACCAATACTTGTGTCCAAGCTCATGAGTAGCATCATAGCAGCTACCGTCGCTCTTGATCTGATTGCAGTAACCAGCCCGATAATAGTAATTGAAGGAAGTCGGGGGCATGCGGCTGCCATCTGCCGCCACCTCCTGGATACTATCGAGCACCAAGATGTTATTGATTTTGGAAGTCGCCAGTTCGTAGCGCCGCACCAGTTGGCCTTGATCCACACTGTACACGTCAATGCTTGATAGGCGTTGTTTGCTCCAGAAGGTTTGCCAGAGTTGACGTGGATAACTTGGGTCTTGGCTATCGAATCTCTCCTCGTAGTCGTCACGTATCTCAGTATTGAAAACTACTTTGTAGGTCGCGCCCGGCCAACTGTAGGTGATCTGCTCCAGGTAACCGCCGCGCGCGTAGCCGCTGCGGTTTTCTCTGTCGGACATATAATCGTAGCAAGCCTTGTAAGGGATGCCATCAATGACGCAAGCTCCACATTCATACCGCTTCTCGCACCAGGGATTTTGAGAAAAGATGTGCGCGATGTTGTTAGTGAGGTCGTGATCGTAAATGTTTTCGCCATAGATAAAATCGTTGGTTTCTCGCGCATAATCCAACCGCACGAAGTTCTCTCTCCGGTCGCTGATCAGGTCCAGGTTCCAGCGCCAGTTGGTGAGCCGCAGGCTCGGGTCATCTTTTCCGGGAGTCACCATCCACCAGGCCGATTCGGTGCTATTGGCGCCGGCAGTCTCATCCTGGTAGCCGAAGCGGTATTGGATACCATCAGGCAAGGTCACCAGCCAGTAGTCGCCGCCGCGATTGCCGCGATCGTCAACATCACCGGTAAGTTCAATGCGCTCAATCTTCCAGTAACGCTCGTTTTCCAGCGCGTAATAGTGCTGAGTATCATCTAAAGAAATCAGCTTGCTGCTGACGCCGTTGAGAACTAGGGTGTATTCTTCCAGATATTTGGGCACGCCGTCAGTTTCCGGGTCAATCTTGCGCGCGATGTAGTTTGTGCCCAGGCTCCAGCCCATCGCCACGCCGTCGGGCTGCGGGTTGGCATAGCCGCTCAGGTTATCTACCATGCCGCTGTTGTAGCTGAGGGCGAGAGGGGGGGCCAGGTTGTTGCGCCCGCCGGGGATTGCGATGGGATAGCTCCACTGTACTGAACCGGTGAAGAGGTCCACCTGCGCCTCGTTCACAGTAGGCTACCAGGGTTGGGCGTAGTCGCCGTAGCCGTTGGTGGTGGAGAGCGCCGCCGCGTAAATGCCAGGGCCACTCGCTGAGGCGCACAGAATCCAGGCGGCGCCTGCCTGAATCCGCTCTGTCGCCAACTTTTGCCATTGCCCGGTGGTCTCGTCGTAGAAGAACAGCCGCACCAACTGCTGCGAGAGCGCATCCGCCGGCATCACGTCTGCTGGCAAAGTTACGCTCACCACCGCCGTCGCTGCCAGAGGCGCGGGTTCCGTTACTTCCACAGCGAAGTCCAGACTGTACGGTAGAAACGCCGGCAGGGTAAGAACCTCGGTGTAAGTAAGCTCGACAGGGGAGGTTTCTGCGTCAATCGGAGCCTGGAGTTTCTCCTGGCTGGTCCCGCCCGTTTCATGCGTGAGGATCGGAGTCTGAGCATACGTCACCGGCATGCTGGAAGAAATGATGGTGATGATCAGAAAGCTTTGTAACAATGAACGCCATGGATTACGAAATGCAAACATCAGTTGAATACCCCCTTATCTTGAATTTGACTGAGAACAAAAACGCCGCCCAGGCAATTGACCGGGCGGCGTGATACACTTTGCGCATGTTTGACTGATGGGATGTTGGGAGCGCCCGATCAGGAAAGCGCTTCGACAATGGCGAAACGCTTTGCAGGGGATTATACACAGTTCTGTAATGCTGGCAACAAGAACAGACCGCCGCAATTTTGCGGCGGTCTGTTGGTTTCCGGGAATATGTCTCAAGCCAGGCTTGGGATTATTTTAGCTGGCGATATTGGCGGCCCATGCTGCGGCATTGGCAGCAGCGGGCGCGCCGGCGGCGGTATGGATACCCATTTGAAAGAGGGCGCGCGCCAGGTTGAAAAGGGATGCGCCGGCGGGAATCGCCGGGTCGCCGGCGTAGGCGACGTTGGTCTCTGCCACGCTCAGCGTTTCTGCTTCGGTAGTCCAGGTAGCCTGGGCGGCTGCATCGAGGGCGTTGAAGGCCGTCATACCGGCGTCCCACTGCGCCGAATTCTGCCCGATCATCTGTTGGACCAGGTATGAATTCCAGCGGTATCCGGTTGGAGCCAGATCCCTGACGCTTTCCCTGGTGGTACCTCCTGCCACGCCGATAGCGCGCTGCGCGGCCAACATCACTTGTCGCACATTGCCCTGCGCCTCAGTCTGCGGGTCGCTGGGACGCTTGTAGCTGCGCACATAGCCCCGACGATCAAAGATCAGGGCGTTGGCGAATTTGCCCGATGCTTCGAGCGAAAACAAACCTCCGGTTACTTTAGCCATTGTAATCTTCTCCTTTCATTCGTTGAGTTCTGCCGTTGCCGGCGGATTGGGAACGGGGTTACACAAGATGCTTCTGAATTGGGCCGGGTTGCACCCATAGACGGCGCGCTGGGCCAGATCGTCAACCTGCGTTTCCAGCGAGTCCAGTTCGTTGGCAGTCTTTTCGAGCATCGCGGCAACGTGTTGAAGCGCCGCATTGTTGCTTTCGATCAAGGCGCGCATTTCTTCGCGGTGCTCGCGCGCTTGCTCGCGCTGGTACTGGATCAGCAGGTAAGCGATGATGCCGGTCGCGCCGGTCTGCAACAAGGTTTCGATGATGGGATCCATTGTGTAAGGTACTTTCACCAAGCGGTTAGATCAGTGTTCCATTCCCGGTTGACCGCATATCTGGGCGCTTTTCCCATTGGAAAAGCCCACTACTTTGGCAATGGCACAGCTTCAGACAATCTTGCCTCTATAGTGGCCGCGCTCCCCAGACATGAAAACCGCCGCTCCCAACGGTTTCACGTAGGGAGCGGCGTAGTTTTACTATACAGCGATTTTCAATGATGTCAAGCACAAATGTTCTAATATTTGATGGTCGCCACGCGATCGCTGAGCAACGCCGTTGCAACGCGGTAGCAACACGCAAATGCGAAGCAGTGAAAGGCTATTCGGCGACGTCGCGCTCCTGGCGAAGCGCTTCGATTTCGGAGCGGAGGAGCAAGCGCAAACCGTGGCGTCCAGCGGCGTTGGGATCGTGGATTTCGGTGACGCGACCTTTGTCCAGCAGTCCAACGACGGCCCAAACGGTGCGATTGAGAACTTCAGCAGCTTCTTTGATGGTCATCAGGTCGGCGGGATCAAATTCCTGTTCGACATAGGCGATCTGGCGGACCAGGTACGTTTTCTTGGCCATAACTTGCTTCCTCCGGAAAAGATTGGCGATCCGGCATCATTTAACGCCGGAGCAATTCTTCCACGGAGTAGGCTCGCTCTGACCGCATGTTTCGACCGTTCTCAGGATCGTAACCCAGGTCGGCGAGAAGCCGGCGCAAAGTTCCACAACCATTTCGCAACGCATCGTTTAAGCGGGTGCGTTCGTCGGCAAGACGCTGCCGGCGCGTTTCACGCTCAAGAGCAGCGAAAGCGGCAGATTGTTTCTGTGGATCGCTGCCGATGTAGATGCGAACGCGGCGCCCTGGCTTCGGCGCGCCGTGGATGGGGCAGGACTGATCTACTCCATGGATGATGTAAAGTTTGGGCATCCGGCCTGGCGTGTCTTTGTCACGCCAGTAAAGAACGCCGGTACAGGCTTGCCCTTCGAGATGCCCAATGGCTTGATTCAGACGTTCCACAAAACCCAGCGTCTCTTGAATGGCATCGGGCATACGAGCGGCGACAGTGATCAACTCGGCGGCAGTGAGCATATCCAGCGAGCTCATCTGTCACCACCATAGCCACACACTCGCGTGTTGGTGGTGTCACGCCCCATGACATGAGCGTGGCGACAATCACCATGATCAGGTATAATGCTTGTGCTCATCTGTGTCTCCTTTAACACGGGTACAGGTGAGTATCAGGCCGGGAGATGGGCGAACATCTCCCGGCCAATTCTTTAATCCCCTGTTCTATTAGCGCTAATATTGTACCACGTATTGGAGCTAATAGGAAGCCCTGGTGACAGCATACACCGCGCCGGCGCATGCAGTTGTCGCCAGGGTGGCGGGGTGGGAAATTCCGATTATGTGCGTTATGTCAAGTGGGGTTGGCGAGCCGAAACAAGATCACCTTGTGGAATCTCTTTCCGAGATTTGGACGCTCAATGAGGTGGTAAATACCTACACCTGCCTGATGCAATTTTGCCGTTATCCCATAAATTGCGACTTCTGGATCATAGAGATTGTTGCCTAATCCTCCCGGAAACTAGTTTCGTAAGGGGCCATTGAATGGCTGTAGCCAGCTTCCGGGAAGGTGGCGTGGGAAGCTATATTTTACAGACCCTTAGCCTTACGAGTTCCCCATCTGTCAATTGAGCCATCCCTATGAACGGAGAATGAGATGTCAACCTTTGTGTGTAGCGATTGTCATTGCGGTACAGTTGCCAGCGGCGGGCCGTTAATTGTACCAACAGGCCCGCCGCGTCTGGATAAATTGCACCGTCAGGTGATTTTGTACTACGTTTCAGGGGCCTTCCCGTCGTTCCACTTCACCGGTGATAGCATTGACTTCAATAGACCAATCTTCCCACTGTTTTCCGGCTTCTTTATATCCCAAGCTCCACCAATCATCCACGATTGATAGGCTTATCTCGCATGCATCGCTAACTTTGTTGCGAAATTCTCGCCCGGCAAAGTCATCTGCTAATTTGAAAGCCTCATAACAATCAATGGACATTCGCGAAATATCCATTCCCTCCGATTTCTTTGTCCACACGAGGGGTTTCGACCTGATAACTACAGAGGCCTCCCCGGTAATCCAATTGAACTCTATCTCTGCAAACTTGGTCTTGGGAATAATCCCATCGAAGTAGGAACTTGCAAAGCCTATACTTTTGATATATAGAGTAGGATTAGCTGCACATTGAATAAAGGCGCCATAACTTATGCCGGTTACGTTAGTTGGCAAATCCCATCCATTGTCCTTCAGGATTTTCACGGAAAGATTATACCAATCGCGCTCTGTTGGCTGAGCGGGCAGGTTACTCAGATCAATCGCGACGCAAGTGTCAACGAGAATGTTTTCTTCCTCGTGGAAAAATACTGCATAAATTAACCAGCAAATGCAGCCAAGCGCAGCACAAGCGATCAATAGTGCAATCTGCACAGATTTTTTCTTCATAATCCAAACAACCTATCCCGGTCAGTTCAACAAACTAAATAGCTGCGGCAAATGAATATGTTCTGAGCCTCAGGGTAATTCTGGCCGTTCTAGTTTCCCGTTGAAAACATTAATTTTGATGCCCCAGTTCTCCCATTGTTTTCCATTTTCTCTATATCTGAAGCTCCACCTGTTGTTCGCCAATGACATATTTATTTCGCACGCATTGCCAACTCTGCTGCGGAATTCTCGTCCGGCAAAGTCATCCGCCATTTTGAAGGCCTCATAACAATCGACGGTCATCCGCGAAATATCTATTCCTTCCGATTTCTCTACCCACACGAAAGGTTTTGACCTAATGACTACGGATGCTGTCCCGGTGATCCAATTAAAATCTACATCCGCGTATTTACTCCGGGGAATAATCCCATCGAAGTAAGCGCTCGCAAAACCTACGCCTGAAGCGTATATGGTTGAGGGAGGCTCACATGAACTGAATGCGTTGTAGCTTATGCCAGTCATGTTAGTCGGCAAATCCCACCCATTATCCTTCAGGATTTCTACGGCCAAATCATACCAATCGCGTTCCGTGGGCTCTTCAGGGATTTTACTCAGATCAATTTCAACACAGGTATCAACAAGAACGATTTCATCTTCGTGAAACCCCACATAGAGTAGCAAATAGCCACAGCCGAGAACGGTACAGATTAGAAGTGGTACGACCAATAACATAGCTAACATGGGATTCTTTTTATCATTCTTCATAACTCACCTCCGAGCCGTCAGTTTTATAATCTACCCCTGGAACATCAGTAAATGCCGCCTGCCGCCATCTATTCATGTCAATTTCTTTTGGCCATGGCCATCCTGTTGCTACTAACCAGTCAATGTGCAATGCCATATAGCGCAAATTTCTGGCATAGGTTTCTCTCTTGTCAACTGACTTATTTTCTCTTATCAGTTTGTCCCAATCTCGATCCGCATTGTAAAACGCATGCACGACTGAACTTCCCTCGTTCTGTGCAATTGCGAGGAGCATCATACGATCGGTAGGGGGTAGTTGACCATGCGATCTTTCGTAGAGGATAAGGGTATCGTTTGCCTGGTGCAGTTTTGCCGTCATTCCGTAAATCGCGACTTCGGGATCATAGGGATCGTTGCCAGAGCAGTCGTTCAGGTAGCCGGCATTTCTTAGCTTTACGAGTTCCCCGTCTGTCAATTGAGCCATCCCTATGGATGGAGAGCGAGAGGTCACCCCTTGTTCGTAGAGGAATTCGGTGAACTCATCTCCCCAACTGGTTCCAAAAGGCCTGTCTATTGGATCGCTGGCCTGGTGTGCAATGGCGGCGGCAACTAAAGTTGCGTCTAATTCACTGCATGGCGCTTCACCGCAATACTCCTGGGTGATTTTGAAAATGTCCTCGCGATAGTTGACGGTATCCGCACGTCCATGAACCGGAGGTATGAGACCGGTTGAAATTCCGGTCATAGCAATTTGATACAACAAATATCTTCTCTGCCAGGACATACGCATATACCCGCCCGGATCCGTAAAATTGACGGGATTTCCTTCCACGTAAGCCCACGCATTCAACGACTGTGGACGGTTGTAGTCGCCATTCCAGGCGTCTTGCGACGTGAACCTTCCCGTCGCGCCGTCATACCACCGGGCGCGCAGATACGTCAGTTCTACACCCGCGTCGAACCACTCGCCGGCATATCCCAATCCGTTTTGCGCCTCGCCAAGTTCTTCGCCATACGGCGACCACTCGCGGGCAATGGTCACGGCGCCGGCTGCATTTGTCTCTTGTCGCACAGAACCAAGCGCATCGGGGAGCGCGTAACTCCAGTCTGCGCCGGTCTGCCAACCCAGGGTATCGTGACCTACCAGGTACAGAGAATTGTCATCGCGCAACAGCTTCGGCACACTGGTAGCCCAGTCCCAGGTAAACGCATCTGCGCCTTGTCTCACGCGCAGTCCATCGGCATTGTACGTGTATTCCAGCGTTCCGCCCGGCGTCACGGCGCGCGCCATCTGCCCGGCGGAATTGTAGGCATAAGTGTTTTTTCCATCGGAGATCAGGTTGCCGCGCTCATCCCAGGTGTAGGGTTGGGTGGTGGAATTTGGATGGTGGATGGCGGTCAGGCGGTTGGCGGCGTCATAAGTATAAGTGGTTACGCCGGTAGTATCGGTCATTATGGTGCGGTTGCCGACGGCATCATATTGGTAGGCGTAGTCCTCGCCGGTCGAGTAATTCGCTCCGGTCAAACGCGAAAGCGGATCGTAGGTGTAGTCAATCACGCGGTTGGCACCGCTGATGGTTTCTTCTGCCTGAACGCGGTTCCCCATTGCGTCCAGGGTGTAGGCGTAGCTCGCCAGCGCGCCGGCGCCGCCGGTGTGGGTGAGGCTGCGCAGGCGTCCGGCTTCATCATACTCATACACGCTTGTAACGCCGTTAGGCCGCTGAATGCGCTGTAGACGTCCGGCGGCGGTGTAGGTGTACTCCACATTGCGACCCTCCCAGTCGGTTACGCGGATCAAGCGGCCCGCTGCATCGTGAGTGTAAGTCACGATTTCGCCGCCGGGGTAAATGAGGTTTATACGTTGGCCCAGAGCGTTGTAGCGATATTGCACGTCTCCGGTGGGCGCGGCGATCTCCTCCGGGCGGTAGAGCGCATCGTAGGCGTAGGTCATCGTCCCGGCGGCGTCGGTGACGACGGCGCGTTGGCCGAGGGAAGTGTGAGCGTACTCCACCTTGAATTCGGGCAGCGTCCCCACGGCGGGATAGTCCACGCGCATGGGCCAACCCAGGGCATTATAGTCCGTGGTCACGGCCAGTGGGCCGCCTGCGTCGGGATAGATGCTGCTCACGCGCCGCCCGTGGCCGTCATACGCATACGCGATCGTGTGGCTCAGCGCGTCCGTTTCGGCGACTTGTTCTCCTGCCAGATTGTAGCCGTGCGTTGTGACGTGGCCCAGCGCGTCGCGAATCTCGACCAGGTTGCCGTGGACATCATAGGTGTACTCGGTGCGGACGTTGGTCTGATGATCGGCAGGTTCGCCGGGGCGGTAGTTTTCGACGACGGCGGTCAGGCGGCCATGCCTGTCATATTCGTAACGGGTGGCGGTTCCGTTGGCGGCAGTTATCTGGATGAGTTGGCTTGCGTCGTCGTATTCATACATGATGCAGTTTTTCAGCGCATCGCAGGCGCTTGTCTGGCGGTTCAGCCCGTCGTAAGTAAAGGTAGTCGCGACGCCATCAGGATCAATGATGTGGGTGCAATTGCTCTGTGAGTCATAGCCGTAGGTCGTGACCTTGTCCAGCGGATCGGCCTGCGCTTGCAAGCGTCCTGCGCCGTCATAAGTGAAGACGGTGGTGTGTCCCAGTGCGTCGGTTTGACTCACACGCTGCCCCAGTACATCATATCGCGAGGTTTCAATAATATCCTCGTCCGGGCGATCCGACTGGAATTTGCCGTCCACGAAGTTGCGGGTGACGGTGATCGGCCTTCCCGCCGCATCGTAGCTGTAAACCGTGCGCAGTCCGGCAGCATCGGTTTCGGCAATACGCCGGTCCAGGATGTCGTATTCGATGGCCGTGCTGCCGGAGAGCGCATCGGCGGTGCGGATCAAGCGACCGGCAGGATCATAGCCGTAGATGGTAGGGATAACGTCACCCGCAATACGGAGGCTCGCGGCGACCCGCCCGGTGGTCGGATCGTAGACGGTGACTTGTTTGCGGTTCAGGTCGGGGTGCGCCGGGTCGTAGTGGCCACCGTTGACATTTGGGTCGTAGTTGGTGGTCACGGTCACCGGGCGGCCTGCCACATCAACCTCGTGCAGGGTCACGCGGCGCGCGTTGGGGACGTTGGCAGCGGCGATGGTTTGCGCTACGCGCCCGGTTGCTGGGTCGTAAACAGTTTCTTGACGGATATCTTCATCGGGATGCGCGAGATCGAAACTGCCGTTCTGGAAATTGCCGATCACGGCCACGGTGCGCCCGACCTGATCATACTCGTAGACCGTTGCGCGCCCCAACGCATCCAAGGTGCGGCTGACACGCCCGGTCTGTGAGTCATAGATTGTAACTTGTTGAACAATGCGGCGCAACGGCGCCGCGTTGTTGCGAGTGGTCGTGGCCGACCTGACCGAAACGGAGAGACTCAAAGCAGAGGCCGCGCCGCTGCGCAGCACCAGCGGCAGGAAAATACGCTGTGGACCTGCGACTTGATCGTAGAAAAGGACGGTCACGGTTACCGGACGGTTGAGCAAGTCATAGTCGGTGAGCGTGACGGTTCCAAGAGTAGTCGTGACGTGGGTCTGGTTGCCTACCGCGTCATAGCCGTATGCGGTGCTGAGGTTTTGATCGTTGTGCGGGCCGTGGTCGGGGTAGGTTGCGGCGACGTAGTTTTCGGTGACGCGGATCGCGCGGCCCAGCGGGTCGTATGCGGTGAACGTGACGTGACCGAGCGTATCGGTGACGTGGGTTTGGTTTCCGCTGAGATCGTAGCCGTATTCGGTCATCTGGTTGTAAGTCCCGTTTCGCCAGTTCTGCGGTTGTCCGGCGTGATAGTTCCGCCAGACGCGCCAGACACGGCCCGCCTCATCGTATTCGGTAAAAGTGACACTATTGAGGGTGTCCGTTACGTGGGTTTGGCGGCCCAGGTCATCATAGGCATACTGCGTGGTTTGATTCCAGACGTTGTTCGGGCCATGCGCAGAGAGGGATGCGGAGTAGTTTGCTGTGACCGCGATCAGGCGCCCAGCGTCGTCGTAACGGTTGTAGGTCGCTAAGCCAAGAGTGTCTGTCATCAAAATTGTCCGGCCGGCCAAATCGTAGGCATAGCTGGTCACCTGGTTGTACACTCCCAGGTGATTGCGCCCACCTGTCGTGGTGTAATTGCGCGTAACCTGGATCAGGCGATCCCCGTCGTCGTAGGCATTCACCGTCGCCAAGCCATCGCTGGCGGTGGTAGTGATCAAGCGGCCTACCATATCATAGTCGTAGCGCGTGGTCAACCCTTGTGCATTGACAATGGACGCACGCTGGCCGAATGGGTTGTACGTATACGTGGTAGTTAAGCCGTGATCCACGCTTTGGATCAGTAACCCGGTCGCCGGATCGTAGGTGTTGGCGACCTCACCGTCTAGCGCGTCGGTCACGTGGGTCAGTTGTGCACCATCGTATTCATAGGCGGTGGTCGCTGCGCGGGCGTCGGTAATGGCGAGCGGTTGGGAGTTCTCGTTGTAGTCGGCAAGGGTGGTATTGCCCAGCGCATCCTCAACGTATTCCGGGCGACCCATCGCGTTGTAGCCGGTGTAGGAGGCGTTACCTGCCGCGTCGGCGGTGTAGGCCGGATTGAACCCGCCATCGTAAGTGCGGCGCATGGCGCTGCCCGGTTGTGTCCGGGAGGCCAGCGTATTGCGCGCGTCGTAGATTTCCACGATTTGACGGCCCAAGGGGTCGGTAGTGGTGACGGTCACACCCGCTTCGCCAATTGTGCCGTACTCGATGCTCAACGGATTATCTGCGCCTGCCATCCACTGGCGCACGGCGCGCCCTTGTCCATCGTACTCGGTGCGCTCGACCAGCTCGCCTGCCGGGTTGCGGATTTCGCCGAGCTGGTGCGTGACGGTGTACGCATAGACCCAGCGCGCGGGTTGCGCCGGCGTGCTGAGCGTAGTCGTCACGACGGTCAAGTCGCCCGCAGCGCTATACCCGTAACCTGTGACCCGTCCGGCGTTGTCGGTCATAGAAGTGATGCGGCCCTGTACGTCGTGGGCAAAGTCAAGATAGCGTTGTCCCGTGGCGTCGGCAACGCGGCTCAAGTCGTCGCCGCTATAAGTCAGGGTGAGCGCGTGATCCTGCGAGTCGCGGATCTCGGTCAATTGCCCGGTGGCGTCGAAAACGTAAGTACTCTGATCCACGCCGCGCAGCAAGTAGCGGTCGAGCGTCGCGCTGTACGTCAGTGTGGCCCAGACGCCGGGATAGGCGTCAAAGGTTTGGTCGCCGTTATCGTAGAAAGGGAAACGCGATCCCCGGCAACCCTGCACAATCACAGTATCAGGGCGGTGTTCCAAAGTATCCGTAAAAAAGAGCTGGACGGCGTAATTGTGGGTCCAGCCGTAGCCCAACTCGGTGGCTATGTCGCGCAACAGGGTATTGTAGCTGCGCTCGAAATATAACGGTCCGCCCAGCGCCGGGATGGACACATCTTTTTGACTGTAATGGTAGTTGCCCGATTGCGTGTTGATCGGGTCGCTTTTCCAACCCTGGCAATTGGCGGCGGAACAACTGAAGGGACATTCGCACGGAGAAAGGCCCATAGACCACGGAAAGGCCGGCCCAATGGCCAGGGCGGTCACAAAGACGTCAGTTACGCCGCGCGGACCATAGGTTTCATCAACGAGGGGAAAGTCAGAGGACGATGTGTGGCCGGCTAAATAAACGGTTCCATCGGGTCCCTGCGTAATCGCGGTAGCATTTTCGTAGACAGTTCCACCCAGGTAAGTCGCAAACTTTAAACGCGTCGTATGCGCGTCGAACTTGACGAAAAAGGCATCTTCAGAGTTGTAATTGTCGTCGTCGAAGGCGTTAACGAGCGGGAAAGAGTCAGGACCGGAATTAGTACGCCCGACAACGTGAACTTCTTTCAACCTATCTACGTGTATATCTGTGCCGGCGTCGGCTCCTTTGCCGCCCAGATAGGTCATGTAGACCAATGGCTCAGTTTCGTTGAAGTCCAATATAGCTACGAACGCATCCGATTCACCTTCATTGTAGCTGTGATCAAAAACGTTTCCGGCGGACCAGCCCGGTATATTTGTTTCGCCGGTGACGTAGACGCTTTCACTTCGATCTACCGCGACCGCATAAAGTTTCCCCTGGAGAAATTTCTGAATGAACGTCGTGCTCGGCGTCGTGGGAATTCTGCGCACAAACCCCCCGCTTCCCATTTCACCTACTACATAAATAGCAGCTTGTTGTGGGTTCAAAGCGACGTCCCGGGCGATGACATCCGCGGCCCCTCCAGCAAAAACAATCGAATACGGGTCAGGGTCGGGGCGGCTCCCATCGGGATCGAGTTTGACAACAAATGCCTTTTTCTGTTGTCCGGGGATGGTGGTGGAATAGGTCGTTCCCACGACATAGGCGTAGCCGGCGCTGTCTACGGTAATGCCCTGAGCTTTGGTATCTTGGTACAGAGTGAAACATTCGGCATAATCCAGACGCTTGCCATCTGGAGACAATTTAAGAACAAAACCGCCTAGATTACTTGAAGTAAGCCCACAATGGTGGGATTCGCCCGCCACGTAGATATTCCCCTGGGGGCCAAGCGCTATGCTGTGCGCATAGTCGTGTAACTTGTATGAAACGATAGCGCCAAAGAGCATTCCTCGCCCATTAGGGCCTAACTTGGTCACAAAGATGTCCGGTTGCTCGGAATGAAGCGTGGTGGAAATTGTGTGCGGGAAATCCAGGGAACCCCACGTATATCCTGTCAAATAGACTCCGGTGCGATCACTGGCAGTATCTTCCACAAAGTCAGTGCTACTCCCGCCCAGAATGACACTGTGCATGCCATCATCTAATTGAAGGGTTTTCTCAACATGCGCCGGTTGCTGTGTGAACGGCGCCTTGATGATCCCGCTTCCCAAATCCGTCAGTGTGATCGCATCTGCTTGCGCTGTCTGCAACAGCGGCAACGTCACACTACCTACCGTGGTTGTGATCAAAAGGCCCTTGACGCCTGGCGACATCTCGATCAAACTCACGCTATCCGCGCCTTCCACTTGCAACTGCACTGCATCAAGCGCGGCTGGCGACATCGCGCCTTCCTGCTGCTGCAACCGCCAGGTCAACTGGTCACCCTTGCCGGTGATTTCCAAGTCCATACCAGGGTACAGGTCTGCGTAGCGCACGCCCTGCCACACCGGCACATCGGTATACCACTGTGCCGGGTCGTCTCCCAGGAAGTATGAGAATTGGGTTTCAGCGCGCACAAAGGGCTCTAGCGTAGGCTCCGGGTTGGCGTTTACGAATTTTAGCCTGAGATTGACGCCGGTGATCACATCGCTGCCCGTGATGCTTGATTGCACGGTCAACCAAATGGCGTCATCCGCCAGCCACAATGTATATGCGCCGCCCATCACTTTGAACCCCTCACTGTCACCAAACTGTCCGCGATTCTCCACGAAGAGCCACGTCCCGGAGTCGTTCGGTGCGGTCGCCGCATAGACTTCGCTCCGCGCAATCCAATCGCTCAAACGTATGAGCGCCGCAGTCTTTTGTAGCTCCGTCTGTGGCGGCGCCGCTGTGACGCGCACCGCAATCAATGTGGGAATGAGTAAAGCCAACAGGCGCAAGCAGCGCCCTATCCGCGTGGAAAACAATGTGGATTCCATCAAAGTTACCCTCCGATTTGTATTTTCTGGTTGCGCGCAACGCTTTAGTGTAACCGCCGGATTTTACGCACAAACAAGCGGAGTGTAATGGATTTTCAGATGCTGTCAAGGCATTTTGAATCCGTCCCGAAGAATTTTGACGGGCGCCCAATCAATAACTCAATGTGCCAGCAATAAAAAAAGGCCCCTCGATATGAGGGGCCTCTTGTTTTGAGTACGCGCGTACTCAAGAGAGCAGGGAGAAGAAGTTCTGTTGTTCCTGGGGGACGGGTTTGGCGACGCGGCGTTGTTTGGTTTTGATGACGGGTTGGAGCTGAAGGAGATCGGCGATGGTGAGTTGCACCGGGGCCGAGGCTGCTGCGGGCGCCGGCAGTTCGGGGAGCGGCGTGGCCTGGGCGACGAGGGCGGCCTGCACCAGGGTGGCGAGGGGGAGCGGCGCCGGAGCGGGTTCGGGTTGGGGCTGTGGGCGTGGCGCATCCACAATGGCGCGGGCGATCTGGAGTTGGACGTTGGCGCTGGCGG
>DAOUFX010000227.1:0-3640 GCA_034429675.1 Anaerolineae bacterium
TGGGATAACCCTGGACGCCGTTCTCGTAGCCCAGAATGCCGTACCAACCTTCCCAGACGGGATCATCCTTGTGGTCATTGGAGACATGCACGGTGTAGGTGTACGGCTTGACCCACGCCGCCAGGCTGAACCGGCCCGCGCCCCGGCTGAGGTCGAGGCTGGTCGAAGCGCCGTTGCCCAGGGTGAGCGCGTCAACCTGGTCGAACCGGACGCCCTGGCCGAGCGGCGCGCTGACGCCCGTTACCGGACATCCGCCGGGGCCGCTGCACGTGATGGGATTCTGGTTGGCAGAGCTGTCGCTCCACGGGGCTGTGTCGTCGAATTTGGCGTGCAGCGCCGGGTCGGTGACGTACAGCGCAACTTCTGCCGCCGAAAACGCGCGCGGGAAGACTTCCACCTCGTCAATGAAGCCCGTGAATCCCTGGCCGATGGCGAACTTGCCGCCGGCCTCCGGGCGCGCGGTGGCCGTGAACGTGGCCTCCGGGCGGCCATCCACGTAGAGCACGCCGGTGTTGGAGATGGTAAGCGTCGCCATGACGTGGTGCCAGCCGTTGGCGGCGAAGGTCGCCGCGCTGGCGCGGTAGGTCGTGCCGTCGTAATACTCGAACTGCTGCGTGGTGGGGTTGTAGTAGAGCGCGGCGCGCGCCTCGCCCGCGCCGGTCTGGAAGGCCAGCACGGCCTCGCGCGCGGCGGGGCCGGATTCGGCGTAGACCCACGCGCCCAACGTGAGCGTCGGCGTGATGCCGTCCGCCGTCACGGAGTCGGCGTTGATGACGTCGTCCACGCCGTCAAAGTGGGGGGCCAGCCCGGCATATCCGGCTTGCCCGGCGACGGGGCAGGTGATGCACGCGCCGTCGTTGCCGGTGAGCGAGGCATCCGCAAAGGCCGTCGCGCCGGTGATTTCGTTCAGGTGCAGCCACAGCACGCGCCCGGCAGCCGCGCCGCGCAAGTCGGCGATGTTCGCGCCGGCGCGGTTGGTCAGGCTGATTGGATAGGAGGTAACAATGTCGGGACGCAGTGTGACTTGACCGTTGAGCGTGGTGGTCTGGCTGGGGCCGAGGGTGTAGGGCTGCGGCTCGATGTCGCTGTTCTGCACCGCCGCCGGGAACTCAACTTCAAGCAGGCCCAGGGCGTAGCGGTCGCGCAGGTAGTTGGCGACGGTGGCGGTGTAGGCCAGCGTCGTGCCCGGCGCAACGATCCCGTCGGCGTCGTCAATGACGGAGCTGATGCCCAACACGGCGGAAGACGAATACACATTGGGGTTAAAGCCGTAGACCTGTTCCAGCTTGTCGCTGATGCCGTCGCCGTCGGGATCGGGGTCGTTGGGGTCGGAAGTGACCAAGGTGATGAGCGGGACTTCGACGCCGTTCATATCTTTGAAAGCATAGATGTACTCCCAGCCGTCCAACTCTTCCTTGTCGGTCAGGCCGTCGCCGTCGCTATCGGCCAGGTACGGGTCAGTCGCGTAGAAGACCTCCCAGTAGTCTTCGAGGCCATCGCCGTCGCCGTCGGCTTTCATCGGATCCAAGCCGTTCTGCACCTCGTACCAGTCCGAGAGGCCGTCCACATCGCTGTCGGGCGCGCCGTCGTCGGGGTCATTGCCGCCCCAGGCCGCGCTGCGCAGGTTGTCGCCGTCGGCGTCGGCCAGGGTGGGGAAGCGCGCGTCCCACGCGAGGGCGTAACTGCGCTGTCCCCGGTCGGTCAGTTCGTAGAAGCCGTCCAACGTGGCCGGGAATACGTCAAATTTGAACGAGTCGCCCAGATAGATGTGGATGTTGTCGGTCTTTTCACGCAGGTAACAGACCGGAGAGTAGAAAACCCCGATAGGCGTAGGAACAACCAACAGGAAACACTCTTGTGCGTTGAAGGCGTAGCTTTCCACGAGGTAGAGCGGCGGCGTCTGGTTGAGACCGGCTTGCGTCAAGGGGATGGCGGCGTCGTTGTTGACCGGCTGCGTGGTGGTGAAGCGTTTGGTATCCCAATACGCGCCGTCGTCCTTGTTGGCCGGAATCCACTCGTCTTCCATCTGCCAACGCGCCACGGGGAGGGTCTGCGTATTCGTCGGCACAAAGGCGTAGCGGAAGGTGCTGTCGTCAATGTACATATCGGTGTACTGCCAGAGGTACAGGTCGCCCAGGCCCACCGGGATTTCGCGGTAGAGGGTGGTCAACACGTCCGCGTTCACCACCAGCCGGTTGCCGGCGACGATGCCTTGCGCGGCATTCACCGTGCCCACATCGAGGTTCTGGACCAGCATCCGGTCTTCGACTTCCAGATCAATCAGCGGCGTCTGGTCGTAGATGAGGAACGCCACGAGCTTGGTCAGCAGGCCCGTGATGCCGGGGCAGACCCATTCCTTCATAAATTCCCAGCCGGCCCCCTCTTTTTTATCCACGTCAAGAGCCATACAGATGACGCCAAACACCAGGTCAATCATCCCAATGATGGCGACGATGAGCGGCCCCACAATCGGTATGAAGCCGATGGCGACCATGATGGCGGCGACGACAACGCCGGCGACCATATTGGCAAAGGCCTGGTTGAACTCCAGCGAAGCAAAGCCCACGCCGCCGGCGACCATATTGAAAATGAACACCCCCAACGAAGCCAGCGCGGTGACGACGAGGCCGATGACCGCGGCGACGACGGCGGCCTTGGTGATCGCATCGAACGCGCCCTTGATTTTCTTGGCGATTTCGACGATACCTTTGACCGCCGCAATGATAGCCTTGAGCTTGACGATGAACAACACGCCTTTGATGACGTATTGCACAATTCCCATGACGATTTTCCCAATTTCCATGATGATTTGCTTGCCGCCCAAGAAATAGAACGCGATGGCCACGCCCACCAGCCCGACGGCCACAACGGCGCCCACAATGATGCCGGCTACAATCATCCCCTTGCCGAACATGGAACACTTTTGCCACAGCTTCGTAAACATCCCCGGTTCGCCGGCTTGTTGTCGGCCGAGGTCCTTGAGCAGATCGTGGCCGCCAACCCGCACATTCTCGGTAAACAGCGTGATTTCCTTGGGGCCGGCCAGCTTGTCCGCAATCAGCCCCACAAGAACTTTAGCGCCCGCCCCGGCGGCGCCGGCGATGCCGTAAGGGAGGATCTCGAGATCACTGGCGGCGTTCGCCCGAAGCTGCACCTCACCGTCTAATTCGACCACGCTGGCGGCCCCGGCCAGCACGGTAAGGTAAAAAGAGGACGCGACCAGCACCGCTCCCTCCAGCACATACGGGTCGCTGCCGAATTCGCTGTCGGCGGCCAGCCAGGGGCGGACAGTGCCACCCAGGCGATTGATATATTCGTCGTAAGGATACGCATCCCACACGCCGGCGCCCTTAAAACGGAACGGCGACCAGCTCATGCCGGTCAGCACGATGTCCGGGAAATCGGACGCCGCCAGCGCGACCGCCAACCGGTTGCCCTGGCGGATGCCGGCCTGCGTCGCCGCGCTTAAATCCTCCAGCGCAGCCGCGCGGAAGCGCTCTTCGCGCGCAAACAGCAAGGTGGGGGCTTGAATTTTAGCCAGATTGCCGTCCATAAAGTAGTCGGCCAGGATTTGTTTGGTGGTGGTCATCGGGATCACGCCGAGATAGCCCTGGTGCGCCAGCGTCTGGGTGACAACCTG
>DAOUFX010000228.1:0-2726 GCA_034429675.1 Anaerolineae bacterium
GGGCGGGTATCGCCCGCGAAACCCCTCTTGCCTATCCCCCAACGCACCGAGGGGCAAAAATATTCGCAAACGCGCGGAATACAAAGGCTCAATAACGCGAACGGCGACGACTTGGCGCGCGCCTTCGCCGAGTCGTTCGGGTGCGATGGCGGGACGGGCCGTAGTCCGGCTCCGGCGTGATGACGGTCTGGCGCGGGCGTGAGCGGCGACGGCGCGGACGCTTCTTCCGCGAAGCCCCAAGCGTCAGCACCAACACCAGAAATCCCAGGATGATCGCCACAGAGGCGCAGCCCCAGGTGAAATTTTTATCGCCGGGGGCGTCTCCCTGAGCCAGCGCCGGTCCGGCAAACCCCAAAACCGACACTCCCACAAGAATAAACTGCCAGACCAACCGACGCAACCGTTGACTCACAATCGTTCTCCTTCAACACCATCGCCGCCGACACGACAAGGTAGAAAGTAAGTATTTTTTCGAGCGGGCGCGCCCGCTCGAAAAAAAAATACCATCCGTTCGTCGCCACTACAGGCGAGATTCCACCTGCAATCCCCCAATCCCTTACTCCCCTAATCCCCACTCTGCAAAAAGATGGGATTACTCAGGGCCAACATGGCGCCCTGATCGCTGCGGATCTCGACCAGCATCCAATGGGCGTGCTCCGGCGTCGTTGTCCACGAGTAATCGCCTTGCCTTTGAGCCGGCCACTGCTTCACCAATCGCCCATCGGCGAGTATGCGCACCTGAGCGCCGTCCGGGCAACCGGACCAGGCCAGCGTGAACGTGGTAATACCGGCAACCGTATCGCCGGTCATCGCGTGCACGTCGCGGGCGTCCCGCGCCTGGAGAACAAGTCGCGGCCCGGCGCTGAGATAGAGCCGGCCGGCGCGCAACGCCCTGAGCAACGCCGCCTCGGTCAACGCATCGGCGTAAATGACGTTGAAAGCGGGCGCCGCTCCGGCAGCGGCGCGGGAGGGTGCGACGCCCGGATGTTGCGCTGCATGCGCATCCGTTCCCGCCGTGGCGACGATGTGCAACCCCTGATTGAGCCAGTCGTACCAGAGCGCCAGCGCGGCCTCGTTGTTCGAGTCGCCGTTCCACGGGCCGTTCCACACCTCGACCAGGCGCGCATTGCCCGGCGACATCTCGCCGTAACGCCAGGCGCACCCCGTGCAACCCGGATCGCCGACCGATTGCGGGTGCGCGATGACGAAAACCTGCCCGGCGGCGTAAACTGCCTCAGCGATGCGCGCCATGTCGTCGCTGCCGGGACGGACGCGCCAATCCACCCAATCGCGCGTCCCCAGACACAACGCATGCCCCCAGAACGTCGTCAGTTCCACGCCGCCGGCCGCAAGCAAATCCACCATTGCTCCGGCATCCATCTCCGGCAGGCCGGACACGGTGTTGTGGTCGGTCAGGAAAACGAAGTCCAGCCCGTACTCGCGCGCCGCCTGGAGCAAATCGGGCACCGTGAACCCGGCAGCGTCGGAGTGATGCGTGTGGCAGTGCAGGTCGCCGCGATACCAGCCCGCGCCGCGGATCGCAGGGCGCGGCGCAGGAACGGGCGATGGCGGACGCGAGACCTCCGTATCCGGCGCAAACGTGACATCCAGCCAATAACGGACGGGCGGCTCGGGCATAATCATGTGCGTATCGAGCTGCACCGTCCATTCGCCGGCGAGCAACGGGCCGGGGAAATAGCCGGGGGTAGCCAGATCGGGCGCGATCTGAACCACGTGGGAGTCGCCGCCGCGATGCCCGGCGCCACGAAAGCCGTGGGGGTCGAAAAGCGTCAGCGTGATCAGATTGGCGATGCCAAACGCACCGGACGGCGCGAAATGGAAGTGAATATCCAGCCGCCCGCAGCCTTCAGGCAACGTCAGGGAATGCGCGATGTGGCGTTTGCAATCGCGCGCCGTGAGGATTCCTTCAAAATGGTAGGCCACGCCGGTTTCACCACCGTCAATGGCTGTTGATCGCAGTGTCAATCCACGCTCCTATGTTCACATCCCAATGGAGTAAAAAAAGAGGAACGCACCGGCGTACCATCCTCCATTATAGAGGAATTCGTCGGCGCAACAACAGCCAAATAAGAGGTTTTTTATTGGCCGCTGCAACCCGTCAACAAAAAAAACCTCCCATCGAGAAAGTCTAACCGTGTGCCGCACTAAGGAACGACAGGCGACGTCGTCATTTCCCCTGTTTGGGCGTCAATCCACCACGACTTGCCGCTCCAATCCGCTACCAACAGCCGCCCATCCACCCACTGTCGCGGCCAGATCAGCCGCTGATCATCTTTGATCAACGGCGTCACCTTCAGAGTAGGAAGATCGAGGCACGCCACTGCGTACTCGGCGTCGCCCAAAAAGCCGTTTACGGCCATGAAGTACAACGATCCGCCGTTGGGTGTCCACAGAACACTCCCAGCCTCCGTCTCATCGCGCGGTCTGGAAAAGCGCTGATCCCCAAATGCCACCTGCTGCCTGGTTCCGGCAGCGATGTCGTAGATGGCCAGCTCCGGCGGATTGCCCTCGCGCGTATACACGATCCGGGTTTCGTCCGGCGAGATCGTATGGGCGTACCCATCCGGCGCCGCCGGTGCATGGTAACACTTGCCAGCATAGTATGGCTCAACCCGCACGGCTTTGCCAACCTGGCAATGGCAAGGGGCGCATTCTAATTTCGGGGCAAAGAAGAACGTAGAGACGCAAAATTTTGCGTCTTTCTC
>DAOUFX010000229.1:0-5722 GCA_034429675.1 Anaerolineae bacterium
ACTTGGCTATAGTCCTGCTTCTTCATCATGTTCCCACCTCCTTGATACGACTCTGGCTATTTGTGCGTCAGTTTACTCGATTTTGCCCCCTTATGCTGATCTACGCTATTCAGAATATCTTACTTATCGGCATATCCTATGCGGAATTTGTTTTATCAACAGTATCGTCGACGCCCGTGCTACGGAATCACGCCCCGTAAACGGGGCTTCCGGAAGCCCCGTTTACGGGGCGTGGGCCCGTAGGCCGGCGATTTATCGCCGGACGAACGGCGGACTCGTCTTTATAAAGGAAAGCACAATGAAATACAAACGGATTCTTAGTCTTTTGATAGCAGTAGCCCTGCTGCTAAGCGCCCTCCCGGCGCAGGCGCTGCCGGCGCCGGTCGCGGTCCGGCAGCCCCCCGGCCCCGGCGATCCGGCGGAGCGCCTGATGCAAGCGACCGGCGGCGCGGCGCACATCGCGCTCCATCCGGCCACCGGCGTCGCCAGCTTTGTGCGGCTGGAAGCCGGCTCGCTCACAGCCATGAAACTCACCCGCCGCACCGACGCGGCAGCGCGCGCGCAAGCGCTGGCTTTCTTCGAGGCGTATGGCGATCTGTTCGGCATGAGCGCGCCTGAACGCGAACTGCGACCGGTAAGCGTGAGCGCCGACGGCTACGGCGCGCGGCACGTGAAATACGCGCAGGTCTACGCAGGCGTGCCGGTCTTCGGGGCCTCGCTGCAGGCGCATTTCAACAAAGCGGGCGATCTGACCGCCGTCAACGGCGTGTTTATCCCCAACCTCGATCTGAACACAACACCCACGCTGAGCGCCGGCGCGGCGGAGGCGCTGGCGATTGAGGCCGTCGCCCGCCAACAGAACGCGGACCGCGACCCCATCGCGACCCCTGAACTGGCCGCACGCGACGCCGTCCTCTACGTCTACCGCGCCAATCTGCTGCGCGGCATTCCGGGCGACAATCTCCTGGTGTACGAGGTCGAAGTGACCGGCGCCGGCGTGCGCGAATTCGTCTACGTGGACGCGCACACCGGCAAGGTCGTGGATCAGTTCACCGGCGTCTACGACGCCCTGACCCGCCGCGCCTTCAATGGCGAGAAGAACTACCCGGCCACGCCCACCTGGGTTGAAGGCGATCCGCTGCCCTCCCTCGACACCGAGGAAGGCCGCGTGGTCATCGGCGCAGGGGAAATCTACAACCTCGTTGCCAGCGTCTCCGGCGGCGACTTTCTCTCGTACAACGGCGCCGACATCGGGATGGACAGCATCTACAGCGCGACCATGGAAGGACAATGCGCCAACGCGCAGTGGACCGGCATCTACGCGCGCTTCTGTCCCGGCGTCACCGGCGACGACACCGTCGGCCACGAGTGGGGTCACGCCTACACCGAGGGCACGGACAACCTGATCTACGCCTGGCAATCCGGGGCGCTGAACGAGTCGTATTCCGACATCTGGGGCGAGGCGATGGACTTGCTCGACGGCGGCGGCGCCGATACGCCCGGCGGGCGGCGCACAGACGGCGGGTGCTCGCAATATACCTCGGCCGCCGGCGAGGATCAGAGCTATCGCTGGCTGCTGGGCGAAGACGACACCGCCTTCGGCGGCGCCATCCGCGATCTGTGGAACCCGATCTGCTACGGTGGCCCCGGCAAGACGTCGGACGGCGAGTATTATTGCGACGAAGCAGACCAGGGCGGCGTCCACACGAACTCCGGCGTGCCCAACCATGCGTTTGCGTTGCTGGTAGACGGCGGCGCTTACAACGGCCAGACGGTCACCGGCATCGGCCTCACCAAGACGCTCGCCCTCTACTGGCGCGCCCAGAGCGTCTACCAGACCGAGACCAGCAATTTTCAGGATCACGCCGACGCGCTGGAAGCCGCCTGCGCCGATCTGATCGGGCAACCGATCTACGGGCCCAGCACGACGATCTCGGTAACGGCGGCTGTCCCGGCATCCGACCGGATCACCGCCGCCGACTGCGCCGAAATCCCCAAAGCCATGGCCGCCGTCGAGATGCGCACGCCGCCGGGCTGTGACTTCGCGCCGCTGCTGGAATCGCCCGCGCCGGCGCTCTGCGGCGACATGGAGAGCGTCGAGAGCGTCTTCTCCGAGGATTGGGAATCCGGCGCGCTGAACGGCTGGAGCGCCGGGCGCCGCGCCGTGCTCAACCCGGATCATTACGTGATGGCGGACTGGCACGTGGCCGGCGACCTGCCCAGAGGCCGGGCCGGCCAGGCCGCGTTCGGACAGGCCAACGGATTAGGAACATGCGGGACGGGCAACGACCAGAGCAGCGTCCGCTATCTCGAAAGCCCGGACATCGTCCTGCCGGCGACCGGCGCGCTCCCGAAACTGGCCTTCGACCACACCCCGGGCACCGAAGCGGACTACGACGGCGGCAACCTCAAGATTCGCGTCAACGGCGGCGACTGGGCGTTAGTGCCGCCCGGCGCCTTCACTTTCAACCCCTACCCCGGCGCGTTGACCGGCACCGGCAGCACCAACCCGCTGGCCGGGGAACCGGCCTTCCACGGCAGCGACGAGGGAGACAACAGCACGCAGTGGGGCCAGTCGCAGGTGGATTTGACGGGGCTGGCCCAACCGGGCGACACGGTCAGACTGCGCTTTGAGCTGGGGATTGACGGCTGCGGCGGGACGGTCGGCTGGTACGTGGACGAAGTCCAGCTGTACCGCTGCTTCCCCGCGCCGCGGGGCGTCCTCACCGGCGCGGTGACGGACGCCGACAACGGGCAGCCCATCGCCTACGCCACGGTGCGGGCCGTCTCCGCCGACCGCACTTTCACCGTCACCGCCGGCGCCAACGGCGTCTACTCGCTGACCGTCATCGCCAACGTTTACACCGTGACGGCCTCGGCGTTCGGATACAGTGACGGCGCAACGAGCGGGATCGCCGTCGCCGACGGCGGCCAGGTCGTCCAAGACTTTGCGCTTGACCCGTTGCCCGCGGCGACCCTCAGCGGCAAAGTGAGCGACGCGGTCGCCGGCTGGCCGCTGTACGCCAGCCTGGACATCGCGGGGCCGGGCGGCGCGGCCACGTTCTGGACCAATCCCGAAACCGGGCAGTACGCTTTCAAGGTCCCCGTCGGCATGACCCACACGCTCGCGGTAAAGACGTGGGTGGCCGGATATGTGCCGGTGACAGACGTGGTCTACCTTTCTGCCGATGCGGTGCGGGATTTTGCGCTCGACGCCGAGCCGATGCAGTGTATCGCCCCCGGCCACACGGGCGGCGGGGCGGAAATCCTCCGCGACGGCAGCTTCGAGGCCGGCCCATCCGGCCCGGACTGGCAAACCTATTCGGCGCGGGGCTGGAATCTCATTGACACCCGGCGCCCGCGCACCGGCCTCTACGGCGCATGGCAAGGCGGCGGCAACGAGACGACCGCCTTGACCCAAACGCTGACCATTCCGCCCGGCGCGGCCAGGCTCAGCTTCTGGCTGTCCATCGCCGTCGAAGGCGGCGCGGACGCCGACGACTGGCTGACCGTCGGCATTGACGGCGACACCCTCTTCACGGCGCGCGGCAGCGAGGCGACGGCCTATTCGACCTGGACGCAGATCACGCTCGACGCGAGCGCCTACGCCGACGGGGCCGCCCACGCGCTGCATTTCAACTCCTACAACGACGCGACGGCCTATGCCCACTTTTTTGTGGACGACGTCGCGCTGGCCGCCATCCCGCCATGCCTCCCCGCTGCCGGCGGCCTGGTCGTCGGCAACGCCTACGACGCCAACACCGGCATGGCGCTCGACGGCGCCGCCGTCCGCAACCAGGACGGGGTTGCCGCGACGACCGCGGCGACGCCGGACCCGCTCGTCAACGCAGGCTTCTACACGCTGTTCTCGCCGCCCGGCGCGCGCGTCTTCACCGCGTCCCTGACGCTGTACGGCGACGATGTCCGGACGCCCGTCGTCGTCGCCGGCGACGCCGTCCGCCAGGATTTCCACCTGACCGCGCCGGCGATGGTCGTGGCCCCCACCGCCCTGAACGCCACGGTGAACACGGCGACGGGCGGCAAAACCACGGTGAAAAGCTTCGCCATCACCGACACCGGCAGCGCCGACCTGGCGTGGACGATCTGCAAGGCCAACGCCTACGACAACGGCCCGCTGGTCAACAAACCCGGCGCGGGCGCGGGCGGCGCCGACGCCAGCGCGGTGCAGACCGCCCTGAGGATGGGCAGCGTCGGCTTCAACCACAGCGTCGCCGCCGGCCAACGCATCGCGGACGATTTCACGCTGGACGCCTGCAACACCATCGAAGAAATCACCTTCTATGCCTACCAGACCGGCTCCACGACGAACTCAACCATCACCGGGCTCAACTACCAGATTTGGGACGGCCCGCCCAACGATCCGCACAGCCGGGTCATCTTCGGCGACGCCCAGACCAACCGCTTGCTGCGCACGCAATTCGCCGGCATCTACCGGGTCATTGGGACCGCCACCGGCAACACCCAACGTCCGATCATGGCCAACGTCGCCGCCGCCGGGATCACCCTGGCGCGCGGCACCTACTGGCTCGACTGGCAGACCGATGGGTCGCTGAGCTCCGGGCCATTGGCGCCGCCCATCACCATCAACGGGCAGACGACCACCGGCAACGCCCTGGGATTCGCCAACGGCGTGTGGACGCCGGTCGTAGACGTGGGACCGCAGGGATTCCCCTTCCTCTTCAACGCCGGCGTCGCGATCAGCTTCACCTGGGCGGCCCCGGCGCCCCTCAGCGGAACGATCGCGCCGGACGCCGGCCAGGCGGTGAGCGTGACCTTCGACGCGACCGGCCTGACGCCCGGACGCTACACCGACCGCCTGTTCGTCGGAGGCAACACGCCGGTAGCGCCGATGGAAGTCGTCGCGTTGACGCTCGACGTGATCAGCGGCACGATCCGTGGAACGGTGAGCGACGCGATAACCGGCGCGCCCATCGCCGGCGCCGCCGTCTCGGCCGAGCCGGGAGACTTCGGCACGCTCAGCAACGCCGGCGGCCACTACACCTTCACCGATGCGCTGCCCGCCGGCCCGTTCACCGTCACCGTGAAAGCCGCCGGGTACCTCGACGACATCGCCTACCCGGTCGCGCTCCCGTTGGACGGGGACGTGATCCACGACGTTGCCCTCACCCCCAGGCCGACCTACTCCCTCAGCCTGAGCGTGGTAGGCAGCGGCGTCATCACCCCCGCCGCCGGCGCGCACAGCTACGAGAACGGGACAGCGGTTGACCTGAGCGCGACGCCATCCGAGGGTTGGCAATTCGACGGCTGGTCGGGCGACCTGAGCGGCGCGGCCAACCCCGCCGCGCTGACCATGGACAGGAACAAGGAAGTGACGGCCACCTTCAGCCTGGCGGGAAGCAACCGCGCCCCCACGGCAGATGCCGGCGCGGATCAGGAAGTTGCGCCGGGTGCGGCCGTGACCCTCGACGGCGCCAACTCCGCCGATCCCGACGGCGACCCGCTGGCATTCAACTGGACGCAAACCGGCGGCGTTGCCGTAACCTTCACCGCCACCCTCAGCCGCACCACCCTCGTCGCCCCGGCATCCGGTGCGCTCACCTTCACCCTGACGGTAAGCGACCCCGGCGGCCTGACGGATAACGACACAGTCGTCGTCACCGTGGCAACCCGGCGACTCTTCCTGCCGCTGGTGCTGCGCAACTAGAGAAACAGGTTTTTTGCGGACGGGGTACCGTCCGCA
>DAOUFX010000230.1:0-67898 GCA_034429675.1 Anaerolineae bacterium
CGCGGACGGGTGTACCCGCCCGCGCAAACACCCCCCTTTATTTTCTAAGTGAGGAGACGAACATGTTAAAAACAGTCATTTCAACGGCGGATGCGCCGGCGGCGATTGGGCCTTATTCTCAGGCGATCAAGGCGAACGGACTGGTGTTCACGGCGGGGCAATTGGGGTTGGATCCGGCCACCGGCAAATTCGCCCTCGGCGCCGGCGAAACCACCGATGTGGCGGCGCAGACCCGCCGCGCGATGCTCAACGTCAGGGCGATCCTTGAATCTGCCGGCAGCAGCCTGGACAACGTGGTCAAAACGACCATTTTTGTCGCCGATCTGGCCGATTTCAAGACGATCAACGGCGTCTACGCCGAATTTTTCAGCGGCGCGCCGCCGGCGCGTTCGACGGTGCAGGTCGCGGCGCTGCCCCTGGGCGGCCTGGTTGAGATTGAAGCGGTGGCTCTGGTGTGAACCACAATTTGCCTTTCGCGATAAATAGGATATAGTCGCGTGGGTTGAAAGAATCTTGAGGGGACAAATTTTTCTGGGAGAATAAATGATGAGTGCTTTTGTTCAACTGCAGCGCGTAGCAGAAACTTCCTCTTTTCAATTCAATACCTTTTTGGAGCCTCCTGAAGGAAGTCCTCCGCAGTTACAACAAGAGCACAATCTCCCCAATTTGACCCTGGCGATGCAATATGCCCGGCAACGGCTGCGTGAATTGTCCCCGCGTCTCACTTATCATTCTCTCTGGCACACCTGGCACGATGTTCTGCCCGCAGTAGATCGCTTGATCATGCTGGAATACATTTCAGGGGAAGACGCGCTCCTTTTGCGCACGGCGGCCGTCTACCACGACATCGGGTTTGTGGTTCAGGTTGCCGACCACGAGATGATCGGCGCGCAAATCGCGACGTATATTCTGCCGCGTTTGGGATATACCCTGCAACAAGTGGAGCGTGTCTACAGCATGATTATGGCGACCAGATTGCCGCAGTCGCCCAAAAACTTGCCGGAACAAATCATGGCGGACGCCGATTTGGATGTCTTGGGGCGGGACGATTTCTGGCCGCGCAACAAAGCCTTGCGGTCTGAGTGCTCGACCCTGGGAAAACGCATCACCGATATGAAGTGGTGCGCCTGCCAGTTGGAATTTTTGCAGTCCCACCAATATTTCACGGCCTCGGCCAGAGCGCTGCGTGACCTTCAAAAACAAAGAAACATCGCCTTCTTGCGAGGCCGGCTGGCAAAGAGCAAATCCTGCTGAAGGATGTTTTTCAAGCAAAACGGGCAGCCAACCGACTGCCCGTTTTTTTGTGGTTATAAGGAATGGGGTTATTCTTTCTTCAGGGTTTCTTTGACCACATTCATGGCGCCTGCGACGAAACCGAGGAGAGAATCGAGCTGGTTGTCTTGATCGCCGGTGCTGATGATGGTCGTGCGTTGCTCCTGCGCCCTGGGCAAATGTTCGGCGACCTCCGGCAATTGTTCGATCAGTTGCGATTTCAGGGTGGCTTCTGAAATGTCATTTTCGATTTGATGTTCGATCTGGCGCAGTTTGAGCTCGCGTTCGGCCTGCGCCGTCTGCGCCATATTGCGCAGCTCTTGCATTTCCAACTCCACTCTGATCTGAGCTCGCGTCACCTGGGCGGCGGCTTCGTTCAGTTTCATTTGCTGCTGGACTTTTTCGGCCTCGGCTGCAATGCGCTTCTTCTCCTGTTCCACGGACTGCAAAACCAGCTCCAATTGCGCCGCGTTGCGCGCTTTTTCGGTGTTGTTGCGTTCGATAATAGACTGACGTTCGGCCTCCTGTTCCAGGTGGTGTCTTCGCGTTTTTTCGCTTTGTTCTCGATCGTACTGTGCGCGTTCTTGTTCTGCGCGCAGTTGCGCCAACCGCGCTTCAACCGACAATTCTTCCTTTTCGCGGGTCTCGCGGTTTTCCCGCTCGCGCGCGTTGATCTGCTGCCGGCTTTCAAGTTCCGCCAGCCGCGCCTCTTGCTCGCGTTCCGCCCGGAACGGCGCCTGCAAATTCTCCCACAAATGCGACGAGCTGACGACGGCCTCCTTGATCTGAACGGTCACAATCTTCAACCCCAATCCCGACGACCCTTCGTTGTGGCTGCCTTCTGCGACCACGCGGAGCCGGTGGGTGAGCTCCTCGATGATGGGCTCCTTGTCACTGAGCACTTCGTCAATGCTCATCGTGGCCACTTTATCCTTGATGGCGGCCTCAGCCTGCTCGCGCAATTGCACGTTGACCACACCCATGGGGTCTTCGGGGTCGGTGAAATCCAGTTTGCGGTAGGCGGTTTGGATGTCCTCGATGATCCATTGGACGTATCCCTGCACCAGGATTCCCTGGCGTTCGCGGCAGATGCAGTTGGCGTTGATGAGAATCGTTTGCATGGCTGACGGGATGACCAGGAAGGCATCGGTGCGCGGGTTGTAAGGGAACGAAATTCCCAGGCCCACGTGGATGGGCTCTTTGTGCCCCCGGCGTGTGTGGATGACGTAGACATTGGGCGTTACCACGACTGTCTGCCAGAGCCAGAACCCGGTGATGCGGTAATCCGGCGGGCGTACCGAGACAGGGATGCCGTTAAACCCGTGCGGTTGCGGCGCCTGTGACGGCCCGCCGGCGGGGGCGCTCATCACTGCGGCCTGGGCAGGCGCAAGGGCGCGCCGCTTGTTTAGCTGGCGGTCCAGTTTCTCTTGTTCTTCCAACACCTGTTCCATGTAAACATTTCCGGGATTATCTTGTTTGCTCATTGGTCTCTCCTCAGAAAATAGTCGAAAGTCAAAAGTCAAAAAGTTGAAAATCCATAGCCGCTTCTGACGACTGGGTTAAAGAGGGTATTTTTGCACACGGTATCCCGTGTGCAAAAATACCTTCCTTAATCTCTGATATGTAAGGTGCGATTTTCATCCCCCGCTGGTGAACCGCCGGTTTACGATGAATTCTTCATTATTCTATATCGGATTGATAAGTCGTCCAATGATAGCTGTCACAGGGGCAATCTCATGATAGGGGCAAATCTGCATTTTTGTAGAGACGCAAGATCTTGCGTCTCTCTCCGCATAGAAGAAGACGCAAGATTTTGCGTCTCTACTTGACCCCATGACGCTTTGGGACACAATCAGGTAAATACAGTCTATGTTGTCTGACCTGGCGCACACTATGCGCCGTGCAGGAGGAAGAATGTCATCTCAAGACCAAGCGTTGATTCAGGCGCTGCGCGCAGCGCTGGCCAATGCGCCGGAATCTGCCCCGTTGCACAAGCATCTGGGAGACTTGTTGATGGCCGAAAGCGCTTATGCTGAAGCCATCGAGGAGTACCGGGCAGCGCTCAATCTCGATCCGGAGGATGTGCCGCTCAAGTTGGCTTTGGCCGGGGCATACGATCGCGCCGGTAAGTATCCGGTGGCGTTGGTTATTTTGGAGGAATTGTTGAATGGCGCTGCTCCGTCCGCGCCGGTTTATCTGTTGGCAGCGCGCGTTTATCTTGCGGCGGGGCAGGAGCGCCGGGCGGCGGAACTGTATCGGCAGGCGCTCCTCAAAGATGCCACATTGGGCGATGCGGAGCTGGAATCGCGTTTGCCGTTGGGCGACCTGATCCCGGCGCGCGCTTCCGGCGACGCGCCGGCGGCGGAGGCTGCGCCCGGCGAGCTGGTCTTCGTCACGGCTGAGTCGCCGGGCGGCGCGGCGGAGGTGGACATTGAACGCCCTGCGATCACCTTCAACGATGTCGGCGGGATGGAGAAGCTCAAGGAGGAGATTCGGATGAAAATTATTTATCCGATTTCTCATCCTGAAATTTACCGGGCCTATGGGAAAAAGACGGGCGGCGGCATTTTGATGTACGGCCCGCCCGGCTGCGGCAAAACGTACATCGCGCGGGCCACCGCCGGCGAGGTGCACGCTGCTTTCATGTCGGTGGGGTTGCACGAAGTGCTCGACATGTACCTGGGCCAAAGCGAACAAAACCTGCACCGTATTTTCGATCTGGCGCGGCGCAATACCCCTTGCGTGTTGTTTTTCGACGAGGTGGATGCGCTGGGCGCGAAACGGTCGGATATGCGCACCAGCGGCATCCGGCAGGTTATCAATCAATTTTTGGCAGAGATGGATGGCGTCAACACTTCCAACGAGGGTGTGCTGATTTTGGCCGCAACCAATGCGCCGTGGCATTTGGATTCGGCGCTGCGACGACCGGGGCGTTTCGATCGCGTGCTTTTTGTTTCTCCGCCGGATGCGCTTGCGCGTGAAGCCATTCTGCGGCTGATGCTCTCCGGCAAGCCGGTGCAGGATATGGACTACAGCCGGTTGGCGCGGGAAACGGAGGGGTTCTCCGGGGCGGATATGCAAGGCGTCATTGATCGTGCGGTTGAGGCGAAGCTTCACGAAGCCATGAAAAGCGGGTTGCCGCGTCCGTTGAAAACGGCGGATCTGCTCGCTGTCATCAAAACCGTGCGCCCGACGACGCAGGAATGGTTCGAAACGGCGCGCAATTATGCTTTGTATGCCAACCAGGGCGGCGCTTATGATGACGTGTTGGCCTATCTCAAACAGACCGGGCGCGGCGGTTTATTCTCGCGCTAGGAACCGGCGATGACCATAGATTTGACCCGCGCGCAGATATTGCTGGATACGCAGCGTTATCAAGACGCCGAAGCCGAATTGCGCCAGGTTTTATCCCGTGAGCCGACCCACGCGCGGGCGCACGCGCTGTTAGCTTATACCCTCTACCAGCGGAATCTTCACCCGGCGGCTTTGCATGAAGCACAGGTGGCCATCGGCCTGGAGCCGACGCAGGCGCACTTCTACTATATCAAAGCGTTGATCCTTGTTGCCAGCGACAAAGATGGCCGGGCGCTGTCGGCCATCCAGGAAGCCATGCGGCTCGACCCGGAGGTCCCTGCCTACTACGCGACGTTGGCGCTGCTTTACACCAGGAAAAAGGCCTGGCAACAGGCCGTGCGCGCAGCGGAAGCCGGGTTGCAGTTGGCCCCCGACCATGTCGGGTGCGCCAATATGCGGGCGATGGCGTTGGTGAACCTGGGGAAGCCGGATGCCGCACAACAGACGCTTGCTGCAACGTTGGCGCGCGAACCGGAGAACCCGTTGACCCATGCCAATCAGGGGTGGGCCTGTTTGCATCGTGGGGATCAGGCAAAGGCATTCGAACACTTTCGCGAGGCGCTGCGGCTGGACCCGACCTCCGGCTGGGCGCGAGCTGGCATCATCGAAGCAATGAAGGCGCGCAACCCGATCTATCGTTGGCTGTTGCGCTATTTTTTGTGGATGTCGCGTCTGACCGATGAAGAACAGTGGGGCGCCGTTGCCTTCATCACGGGGGCGCGGCGCGCTCTGGTCATATTGGCGCGGCAGATTCCCATTCTGTATGTCATCGTCGCGCCGATTTTGCTGCTGTACTTTTTCTTCGTTTTTCTTACCTGGACGGGTCGCCCGCTTTTCGCTTTATTCCTGCGCCTGGATCGTTTTGGCCGGTTGGCATTGCCCAGAGACGAGATCGTCGCTTCGAACTGGGTGGGCGCTTGTCTGGGCGCCGGCATCTTCGGGGCAGTGATGGGCGTGTTGGCTGCCATTCCCAGCGTCTTGTGGCAATGGCCTTTTTTCACCCCGGGGTTTTTGATTCTGGCCATTGCCGGCTTTTTATTGATGATGCCGGTTGCGGGCATTTTCCGTTGTCATCCCGGCGGTTGGCGTACCGCGCTGATCATTTACACCGGGTTGCTGGCCTCGATCGGGTTGCTGGCGTCTACTCTGGCGCTTATTCCGACTCCGTGGGGCATGGGGCTGGGGTTGGGACTGGGGCTGGTGTTTCTGGTCGGGTGGGTCATCTCCTCGTGGGTGGCGAGCCTGTTCATCGTCTTCGCGCAACCTTCTTGACTTTTCCGCGTATCACCTCTACAATGGTTACGGTGCAACAAACCGTATAAATCTTAGGCACTAAAAAGGAGCAGAAAACATGGATCAATCCGCTGGACTTCCTCAGATGGACATTACAGATGATGATAAGCTATGGGCATTGTTAAGCTGGATCGGTGCGCCTATTGTTCCCATTATCATGGTACTATGGGAAGAGAAGAAGGCGCGTCCTTTCATTAAATACAATGCGATGCAGGCGTTGGTCATTGGTGCCGTTGCCTATGTTATCTCCTCTGTTTTATCCACCGTTTTAATCGGTTGTTTTACCGGCCCCTTGTCCTTTATCTATTTCATTTACCTTGGTATTCAGGCTTACGGGGGCAAGGTAGTGACGGTGCCCGTCGTCACCGACTTCTGCAAGAACCAGGGTTGGCTCTAATTTAATAGGTACGGTCATTTAAAAAGCGGCTTCCTTTATGGAAGCCGCTTTTTTGACGCCTTTATATCCGCGTGGTATACTGCCTCTCACTATAAGAATTCCAGATGGCTTCTTTGCGATAGATCTGGACATGGAGTGCGTTATGGGAATTGTGGAACGCAAGCGCTGGCAAGTGGCGCCGCCTGCCCCACCGAGTTTTTTTGAACAATTATCGCCGCTTAATCCGCTCGTCGCTCAGGTGCTTTACAACCGTGGCATTACAAATCCTGAGACTGTGGCTATGTTTGTCAACGGCATCCTGTCCATGAACAACCCCTTCAATTTGACGGGCGTGGATGTCGCGGTGCCCTTGATCCGACAGGCTGTGGCGAGACGATTGCCGGTGGTAGTGTATGGCGACTACGACGTGGACGGCGTGACCGCTTGCGCCGTGTTGGTGCAGGTGCTCCATGCTCTGGGCGCCACAGTGCTGACGTACATCCCCAAACGTGACGATGAAGGGTACGGCTTGAACAAAGAAGCCATCACTTCCTTATACGAGGAAGGGGTGCGGGTTCTGATTACCGTGGATTGCGGGATTCGCTCGTTAGAAGAGGTGGCTTTGGCGCGGCAATTGGGCATGATCGTGATTGTGACCGATCACCACCACGTCGGCGAGGCTTTGCCGGTGGCTCACGCTGTGATTAACCCGCGACAACCGGGATGCCGGTATCCATTCAAAGACCTGGCTGGCGTAGGCGTTGCCTACAAGCTGGCGCAAGCGTTGTTGCGCGCCAACCATCAGGTGCCGCTGCCCCACAGCCGGCGCGACATAGACGAGAAGAATCTGCTGGATCTGGTCGCATTGGGCACGGTGGCCGACATGGTGCCGCTGCTGGGTGAGAACCATGTGCTGGTAGCTCAGGGATTGGCGCAGATCAATGCGGCGCGCCGCCCCGGCCTTAGCGCCTTGATGTCGGTGACCGGGACCGATCCGGGAAAGATCACCACCAATACGATCAGTTTTGCGATGGCGCCCCGGCTCAATGCGGCGGGCCGCATCAGTGAGGCGATGACGGCGCTGGATTTGCTGCTCGCGCCGGATATGACCGTGGCGTTGCCGCTGGCGCAGGAGCTAGACGCTCTCAACGCCGAACGGCGGACGATGACGTTGGAGGTTCAGGATCGAGCCAGACGGATGGTTTTGGACGCAGAGACGATACCTCCGCTGCTTTTCGCCGCCTCAGACGACTTCCCTCATGGCGTGGTGGGTCTGGCGGCCAGCCGGCTGTTGGATGATTTTTACCGTCCCTCGGTGGTGGTGGCGATTGAAGGCGAATTCAGCAAGGGATCGGCGCGCTCCATTCCCGAATTTCACATTACCCAGGCGTTGGACACAATGCCGGACTTGCTGGTGCGTTATGGCGGGCATGCGGCCGCTGCCGGGTTCACCGTGCGCACGGAGCTGCTATCGGAGTTCAAGGGGCGCCTCGTCGCGTTGGCGCAAAAGCAACTGGTCGGTTTGATGTTGAAGCCGTCCTTGTCCATAGATATTGACGCGCCACTCCAGATGCTCTCGTGGGATCTGTTTAACGAGATGGAAAAATTGCAACCGTTTGGCTATGGCAACCCGCTGCCGGTGTTTGTCAGCCGCCGGGTTTCTGTGCGCAGCGCGCGGGCCGTCGGCGCTGACGGGCGCCACCTCAAGTTGATTGTCGCCGATGAGCAGGGCAAGCAGTGGGATGCCATTGCTTTCCGCCAGGGGGATTGGATCGGGCGTCTGCCCGCCTATATTGATCTTGTGTATACTTTGGAAGCCAATGAGTGGAACGGGCGGGTCACGCTCCAATTGAACGTGCAGGATATTCACTTCGCAGATTCATCTTCATAAGGGTCAGGTAATTCCATAATGAAAATTCTTGTGACCGGCGCGGCGGGTTTTATCGGCAGCCATCTGGCCGAGACATTGCTTCAGCGCGGCGATGTCGTGGTTGGGCTGGACAACTTCAATGATTATTACGATCCTGCGCGGAAGCGGGCGAACGCGGCGCTTCTGGCGGCTTATCCCAACTTTGTGTTGCACACGGTAGATGTGCGGGATGAAGCATCGGTTGCGCACATCCTGGCCGATGGCAGTTTTGACGCGGTCGCGCATTTGGCCGCTATGGCCGGAGTGCGCTATTCTATCGAACGCGCTCCGCTCTATACCGATGTGAACATTCGTGGCACGGTCAATGTGTTGGAAGGAATGCGCCATGCCGGCGTCCCGCACATCGTTTTTGCTTCAACCTCGTCCGTTTACGGTAAAACCGACCGGCTGCCGTTTCAGGAAGACGATGCGCTCGGCAAGCCATTGGCCTCTTACCCCGCCAGCAAGATCGCCGGGGAGTTGATGGGCTACACGTATCATAACCTCTTCCAGATGTCATTCACAGCAGTGCGCTTCTTTAGCGTCTACGGCCCACGTGGCCGTCCCGATATGATGCCTTACCAGATTACCGATAGCATCGTTCACGACCGGGTTTTCAAACTTTACAATAGCGGCGAAATGTACCGCGATTGGACCTACGTGGGCGATATTGTCAAAGGAATTGTGGCGGCATTGGAGCGCCCGTTGGGCTATGCCTGCATGAATCTGGGACGCGGCGAGCCGGTGCGTATGGGCGATTTCGTCTCGTTGGTGGAGCGGCTGGTCGGAAAGCCGGCCCGGATGGAGACGCCTCCCGCGCCTGCCAGCGAGCCGCCGATTACATACGCCGATATTACGAAAGCTCGTGAATCGCTTGGTTACGCTCCGCATGTGTCGGTTGAAGAGGGCATGACTCGCTTCTGGGAGTGGTATCAGGCCAATATCCTCGATTGACATTGATTGAACGAAACCCCGTTTGGTTCTTGACCTTTCAAAGGGATGGATAGCAATTCAATGGACTCCGTCATTACAATCACCGGTGAGCACCTGACCCTTGAGGACGTTGCGGCTGTGGCGCGTGGCGCGCACGCAAAGTTGGCGTCTTATGCCGAAACGACGATGGCGCGTTCCTGGGAAGGCGTGCAGACCCTGTTGGCCAACGGCGCGATTGCCTATGGAATCACCACGGGATTTGGCGCATTCAAGGGTCGCATTATTCCCCAGCATGAGGTCTCCGCATTGCAACGCAACCTGGTATTGAGCCATGCCGCCGGTGTTGGGCCGGCTCTGGATGAAGCGACGGTGCGCGCGATCATAGCGATACGGGCCAATACGCTGGCCATGGGTTATTCCGGTATCCGTCCCCAGGTGGTCGCGACGTTGTTGGAATTGTTGAATCGCGGCGTGATGCCGGTGATTCCGGCTTATGGATCGTTGGGGGCCAGCGGCGATCTGGCGCCGCTGGCGCATCTGGCCTGTGTTCTCATCGGCGAAGGGGAGGCGTGGTTGGCGGGGGAACGCCTGCCCGGCGGGGCGGCATTGCAGCGCGTTGGATTGGAGCCGGTGGTGTTGGCCGCGAAAGAAGGTCTGGCGTTGATCAATGGGACGGCCGTCACGACGGCGATCGGCGCTTTGGTGTTGTTGCGCGCCGAGAATCTTTCGCGCGCCGCCGACATTGCCGGAGCCCTTTCGTTGGAGGCGATGCGCGGCACGACGGCTGCTTTCGATCCACGCTTGCATTTCGTGCGACCTCATCCGCGTCAGGTGGATGCCGCCGCTTACATGCGGCGGGTGTTATCGAATAGCACCTTCGTCCGCCCGCACGATCCCCGCGACATTCAGGACGCCTACAGCCTGCGTTGTATACCGCAGGTTCACGGCGCCGTGCGCGATACAGTTGCTTACGCGCGTTGGGCGCTGGAAATCGAGCTTAACGCCGTCACCGATAATCCCTTGATCTTTTTTGATGAGGCCGGTGCCCCCGAAGTGCTTTCCGGCGGCAATTTCCATGCGGAACCAATAGGCCTGGCTCTGGATTATCTCAAGTTGGGAATGGTTGCTTTGGGCAATATCAGCGAGCGGCGCACGGCGCGTCTGGTGGATGAGGCCTTGAGCAACGGGTTGCCGCCATTTCTGACCCGTCACGGGGGATTGGAGAGCGGCTTTATGATTGCTCAGTACACGGCGGCGGCGCTGGCTTCGCAAAACAAAGTGCTGGCGCATCCATCCACAGCGGATTCCATTCCCACCTCGGCCAATACGGAGGATCACGTCAGCATGGCGACCAACGCGGCGCACCATGCACGTCAGGTAGCGGGGAACGTCGAGCGTATCGTTGCGGTTGAGCTGTTGACGGCGGCGCAGGGCGTGGATTTTCGGCGTGAACAGCTCGGTCCGGTCGCGCGGTTGGGTAGGGGGACGGCTGCAGCCTATGTGTTGTTGCGATCGCGGGTGCCGTTTCAAGAGCATGATGCGCCGCTGGCGCCGTTGATCGAAGCTGTGGCCGGGTTGATCGCCAGCGGGGAATTGGTGTCAGCCGTGGATGCGGCTCTGTAAAGGCAGTAGCTTTCATGCAGTTGAAGTCGGATCGTGATCTGTATCGGCGGCGACGACAGACGCCCTGGTTCAGGATTTTTGTGTTGATGTTATTGGCGGGTATTGGCGGATATGTCGGCTATCTGGTTCTGGCGTTCAAGGAGTCGCCGGTAGTGGTTGGCGGTACACCGGTGCCAACGCCGACGGTGACACCTGCCCCGGCCATCTATGTAGCCCAGGCGGAGGATGCATACTGGGCCGGGGATATGAGCGGCGCCATTGCGGCTTATCAACGCGCATTGGACGTTGAACCCAATCAAGCCGAGGTGTACCTTGAGCTTTCGCGTCTCTTGACGTTTTCCGGCCAGCCGGAGCGCGGTATGTTGATGGCGCGCGAGGCGTTGCGACGCCAGCCGGAAAATGCCCGGGCCTGGGCCTTATTGGGGATGGCTTACGACTGGTTGGGGCTGCCTTATGAAGCGATTGAAGCGTGCGAGCACGCGCGCTCCCTGGATCCGACCGTGCCTGAGGTGTACGCCTATCTGGCCGAGGCGTATATTGACGCCGGGAGTTGGGCTGCGGCCAATGAGACGATTGATCTGGCCATGGAACTCGACGAAAACAATGTGGACGTCAAGCGCAATTATGGCTATGTCCTTGAAAGCCAGGGCAATTACTACGGCGCGATTGAAACCTACCGCGCGGCTCTGGAAATCGAGCCTAATTTGACCTTTCTGTACGCTTCAATTGGACGCAACGCCGGCGCCGTCAACGATTTGGTCACGGCGCGTGACGTCTATAAACAGGCCATAGGGATTGATCCTCACGACGCATCCTTGCTGGATCGTCTGGGCTGGACTTATTTGTTGATAGGCGATTATGATCAGGCCAAGGAAGTCTTGCAGACCGCGCTGAAAGTGGATTCCAAATACGGCGACGCTTACGGCCATCTGGGGACGCTGTATTTTCAACAGCGCAATTATGAGGATGCTATTACCGCATTTGGCCCCGCGATCCGTTACGGTGAGGCGCGTTCCCGGCGCTCGACGGTGTTCTTCATTCTAACGGAGGAACCGATGGATGCGTTGGGCGCCGAGCCTTCCGGCCCGGAGGTGGCGCGGGCGACTTTTGTGCACCCGGTTGAGACGGATATGCCGTTGCGGGGCATCTTTGCCGGTTCCGAGACCTATCCGCAAATCCAGGGGTATATGCGCTTTGACGTTCTGAGTGGGCGATACGATATCGCATTGACCGGAATGCCGGCGGCGCCTTCCGGCAAGGTTTACGTTGGCTGGTTTGAGCCGCTCTCGTTGCCGGAACGCACGCAAGCGCGCACAGCTCCGATATTTCCGGCGCCGGATGGACAGGTGCGACTCTCGGGGGAGACGGGCGCCGTGATGGGGCCGCCGATTGAGCATTATTACATTCTGGCGCTCAGCTACTATTATCTGGATCAATGTCCTCAGGCTTTGCCCTATATTCAGATTGCCCTCCGTCTTGATCCTGCCGATGCCAATGCTTTGCAGACGTTGCAGTGGTGTCAGCAATAATCCGGTGTAAAGGTTGGAGATACGGTGCGCACTTCCTCCATTGAATCACGCAATCCCCAAAAGAACTCTCCTCAGGATGGTCGTTCCCGGTCGGCGCAATGGTTGTCGTTACTCCCGTTCGTTTTGATGTTGTCTGCTTTGGCCATTCTGTATCGGCGGTTGCTGGCCGGACGAGTACTGGCCGGTGGGGATTTGCACACATATTTCTTCCCCTATTGGGTCGCCGTAACGCGCGCCTGGCGGGAAGGACACCTGCCGCTGTGGACGCCTTATCTCTTTGCCGGAACGCCCCTGCTGTCTAACTCCCAATTAGGAGTGTTTTACCCCCTGAATTGGCCCTTTTGGGCGCTGTGCGGGACGTCGTTGGCCGGTGTGGCTCAGGCATTGCATTGGAATTTGCTGCTGCATCTGGTGCTGGCGGCGTTTGCGAGCTATCGCCTGACTCGTCGACTGGGTGTAGGGTCTTGGGGCGCTGCGTTGAGCGGGATTTTGTACGCGGGAAGTGGTTATCTGGGCTTGCACATCGAACATCTCAACCAGTTGCAGGCGCTTGCCTGGTTGCCCTGGGTGTTGATGCCTGCCAGGGACGCTCCGGAGAGCAAAGATGGATGGCGTGCGATATTGCCCTCGCCGATTAACATCATCGCCTTCACCTTGATCCTTCTGGCGGGACATACACAGATGGCGTTTATCACCGGGATTGCGTTGGTAGTGTGGCGTTTGGCGCTGGCCGTTCACTTGAGCCTGTTCGCTCATATCCAGGGCGGGAAGAAGTTTCGTGTTGGGATGCGCGAAGGTGGGCGCTCGCTGGTATCTTTATTTCCCTTTGTCCTGGCTGTTTTGGCGGCGGCCGTACAATTGCTGCCGACTCTGGAGTTGGCGCGTTTTTCAATGCGCAGCGGCGGATTGCCCTGGCGTGAGGCCGTGTCGTTTTCGATACGCCCGTGGGATTTGCCGCGAGCTCTGCTGCCATTGTATGTAAGCACACCTTTATTGCCGGAGGGCGTCGCTTACGTGAGTGTGATCGGGATAGCGTTCGCCGGATGGGGAGTGTGGAATGCTATGGGCAACCGGGCCACCCGTAAGGACGATCGGTATGGGTTTGCGTTGGCCATTTTGGGGCTTGTTGGCCTGTTTTTAGCCCTGGGTGGATACAATCCGTTCTATTTGCTCGCGGCACGCCTGGGAGTGCCTGGAATTGTGCATTTCCGCGCTCCGGCGCGGTTCCTTGCCCTCTATGTGCTGGCAGCGGCATTACTGGCAGGAAAGGGTTTGGAGGCGTTGGCGAATGCCGGGATGTTGAGACGGCGGTATTGGCTGCTCGGCGGACTATGTGGATTGGCCTGGGTAGAGCTACTCGTCTCGGCTGAGTCTCTTCCGCACGCTGCCGCGACGGCGTTGCGCACGTATACGGATTTACGCCCCGCGACGGCGAATCTTGTTTCGGCGACGCGGTTGGCCGAGAATGCCGGGGAACCTGCCGGACGGTTCCTGAGCATTTCAAAAACGCTGTTTGATGCAGGAGACGAAACCGCCGTTGCCGCTTTGTATGGGGACCGGCTTACCGAGAAGTCTTTGTGGGCGTACAATGTCGCGGCGAAACAACGTGAAGTCCTGTCACCCAACTTCTCGTTGGCGTTCGGCGTCCCGGCCGTGGATGGATACGATGGGGGAATCCTGCCTCTGCGCCACTACGGCACTTTCTCGCGCCTGTTGCTTCCCGACGGTACTTTAGATGGACGGCTGCGGGAGAATCTGGAAACTGTGCCGGATGTGCGTTGGCTTTCCCTGATGGGCGTGCAGTTTGTGATCACCGACAAGACGGGCGATGCCTGGGCCGACGACGTTTTTTATGACCGTCAGTTCCAGCCTCAACTGAAACCGGAAGAAACCTTGACGGTGGCCTGGCTTCCGCAAGATTTTGCCGCCAATGCGCTCGGTGTGTTATATGCCGGCGCCGGTGAGGTTGTGTTGCAATTCCATAGCGGAGAAGTGATTTCGCGCTCTTTGCCTTTGAGTACGGCTGATACGCCGGGGCGGGTGCATTGGGAGCAGGCGCAATCCGTGGAGCACATGACGTTGCGCGCCGGTGAAGGCGGATTGACTCTGACCGGCGCAAGTCTGGTTGATGAACGAACTGCCGCGTTTTACCCATTGGTTCTCTCTCCACATTTCCGGCTGGTACATTCCGGCGATGTAAAGGTGTATGAGAATCTGGACGTTTTACCGCGAGCGTTTCTGGCGTCGGGATATTCCTGTGTGGCTTCAGACGAGGACGGATTGCAGCAGATGCAAACCCCCGGATTTGATCCGGCGACTCAGGCGGTTGTATCCGATTGCGACGCTGCGGCACAGGCCGGGATGAAGGAGATACTCAATGCACCTTCCCAAGCGCAGGTGGACATCCTTACCTATAGTCCTACTGCCTGGGTGGTGGATGTGACCTCCGATTCTGGCGGCTTACTGATTTTGACCGACGCCTGGTATCCCGGCTGGACGGCGACGCTGGTGCCACAACTCGGATCGGGCGCAAGGGTAGAACCCGCGCCGCTTTTGCGCGCCGACCTGCTCTTCAAAGCCGTGTTATTGGAGCCAGGAGCGTGGCGTGTGACCTTCACCTATCGCTCGCCCTGGTTATTTTGGGGTGCCGGCATTAGTGTGATCGGTCTGGGATTTCTAGTTCTGTACTATTTCTTTCTGCGGTATACGAGATTACCTCTCTGATTCTCTCGGCAATCTGGCGGTGAATTTCCTGCGGAATCTCTATCCGCCGACTGTGACTGTAGGGATTGCCAAACTCCGGATCTTCGAAAACCAAACCGTTTATTTGCACCAAGTGGTTATATCGCGGTACAACCCACCAATGAACATGAGGATTGGGTGGATTTTCACGAAACGAGAGGTTCATGTAGCAAGACCAGTTAAACATAGTTGTGTCAAATGCCATCCGTAATGCGCTTTCCAAAACTTTCACGATGGTTAACCATTCGAGCAATTCATCCGGTTTTGTATCGGCAATATCGCCACAATGCCTTTTTAAATGAAGGATACATCTTCCGATAAGGCTTTGATTAGGCGCCAGAACGGTCCGCCAAAATTGTGTTTCCAGTATTAACGGATAGTTGGGATTATCAGGTGACCATGAACAAATGGGGCATGTCATATTTTTACCTCCTGAGCATCTTACGAAGCAAGAGAATCCACGCTGAGTGTAAGTCAAACTTACGAAAACAGCAACGACTTGGAAATTGGTTTTGCTTCTATTTGTATTACTTTTTGAGAACGGCTATAATGAAATTGCTCACGGTCGAGACTGTGTAAAGCGATTGTATGTGAGAACCATGAAAACTTTTCTGTCTACTTTCTAAATCTTAACCGAATGGTTATCCTATGGTTTACCTTCAAAATTGTTTCGTGATATAATTTAGACAATTAACTGAAAATTACCACGGAGGAGCGGCATGTTCTTCGATGAACAAACATCTGGCAGAGGAGAAAAAATCCTATACATAGAAGACAATCCCGGAAATCGCATGCTGGTGCGTCGCATTTTGATGGTAGAAGACTTCGTTGTCGTGGAGGCCGAAGACGGTCTACTCGGGGTTGAAGCTGCCTTGCGCGAGAAGCCGGACCTTATTTTGATGGACATGAATCTCCCTGAAATGGATGGCTATGAATTAACCAAAAAACTCCGTAGTTTATCTGAGTTGGATGGAATCCCCATTATCGCGATGACGGCCAATGTGATGTTAGGGGACAAAGAGAAAACTCTGGAAGCCGGTTGCGACGGGTATATCCCCAAACCGATTGATGTGGATGAGTTGCCTCGCCAAATTCGCCGTTTTCTTGATGCAAAGGGTTAATCAGCCACACAAGACTATCAAAATTTAGAGGCGTTAAGTATGCCGTGGAAAACTACGTTGCCGCAAGAGGCCGTCATTTTAATTGTTGAGGACAATCTCAATAATTTTATTTTGATGACCCGCTTGTTGGCTTATCTTGGCGTCAAAAAATGTGAATGGAAAGCGTCTGGCTGGAAGGTTCTGGAATTCGCCGAGACGTTAGGGATGATAGACCTGGTGTTGATGGATATGAACCTTCCCGACTCAGACGGCTATCAAGCATTGGCCTCCTTGCGTTCCCACAAACGTTTTGAGAATGTCCCCATTGTTGCGGTGACAGCGCATGTTTCGTTGGAAAATGTGGATCGAGCGCGGCGCGCCGGATTTGATGGCTTCATCGGAAAACCACTGGACCCAGATCGCTTTCCTGAACAAGTTCGCCGGGTTTTAGATGGTGAGGAGGTATGGGAACCGGATTAGGTGAGAGACAAGAGGTTCTCGACGCTTCGCGTATGATTCCCACTACGGGGATGCGTGGCGGTTTGGGGAGAACGCTGTTGACTGCCTTTTTAATTCTCACTATTTTGCCGTTGACTCTGACGGTAGGGTACGCTACACAGCAGAACAGCCAAAATCTTCAACGGGAAGTTGAAAACAAGCTCCTGGCTTTGGCGACATTGAAGGGTGAAGCGCTTCGTCGTTGGTTGGATGATCTGCAAAAGTTGTTGGTGTTTTCCATAACGTTGGACGGAGGCCCTTCGCACGAGGGGTATGAATCGTGGTGGCTAACATTGCGTGAGCAATTGCCCGACTTAATGGGAGTGGTTGTCTTGGACCAAGATCAGCAACCCGTTTGGTCTGTTACTCAATGCCTGGAAATTTGGAATCAAATCTCCCCTCTTTCAGGCGACTCTTTATCCTCAACGAATTTGACTTTCTTTTATTCTGGCGTTATCTTTTTTTTACCATCTGCATACCATAATCAGACATTCGTGTTCTGTCTGGATGGAAAAGGTTTGAATGAGGTCATTCAAGTTGGCGAGCCGGTCGAGCAAACCAATCATACTTATCTAGTCTATCGTTCATGCCTTTGGCCGGATACGACGCAGTGTGTGCTTCCTTCTATTGTGGATCAGCAAGCGGGGGGGGTAAACAGCGGTGTCTACGAGGATCATAATGGGATAACGGTTATTGGTGCTTACTACCCGTTGAATTGGTCCGAGTTGGGTGTGTTGGTGGAGCAGGATCAGGCAAAAACTCTGGAGTCATCGGACCGTATCGCGGCAACGTTTATCGCTCTGGTTCTGGCTGTGGCTCTAGCCTCAACCGCTATCTCAGCCGTGGTGATTCGTCAAATAACACAGCCGGTCATTCGACTCACCGAATCGGCGTTGGCCATGGCTGACGGTAAATTGGATCAGCATCTTGAAGTTACTTCACGGGATGAAATTGGGATCCTCACGTATGTGTTCAATGAGATGGCGGCGGATTTGAAATCCTTGTATGCGGACTTAGAGGCAAGGGTCGCCGTGAAAACTAAACAGATACGGCACTTCAACGAACAGATACAGCGAAGGTCTTTACATTTGCAGGCCAGTCAGAGTGTTAGTCAGGCGATCACTTCCATACGCGATCCCGATTTATTGTTAAGCCGTGTGACGGAGTTGATTAGAGACCGTTTTTTATATACCTCGGTAGCCATTTACATGGTCGAACAGGGGGGCGGCGTAGCTTACATGCGCGCATTGAGCCCAGACACTCATGTAACTACGTCACAGGGCAGTGGAAATTTTTATGCGTGGCCTGAATATGTCTACATTGGCGACGGCTCCATTGTAGATCGCGCTATTCGTAAGCGCGGTCCAGTCGTTGTGCCCAAAGAAACCGACGAAGAGATTGAGTGGTATCGGCGCACTTTGTGTCAGGCAGTGGTTCCTTTGCGCATGGGAGACCGTGTAACGGGCGCGATTGCCGTTTTGAGTGCGGGGCGTGAAGGAATACAAGACGATGAATTAGAGGTCTTGGGGTCGTTGGCGAATCAGGTTGCTATTGCTTTGGAGAACGCTCAGGCTTACGAACGTGAACGCTCGGCTACGCAACAGCTTGAAGAGGCCGAGGTGTTTAAGTCCCGGTTTATGGCGAATATATCCCACGAGTTACGCGAACCCTTGACCAATGTTATTGGGTTCTCGCGGGTGATTCTGAAAGAGATTGATGGCCCTTTGACCTCGCAGCAACGCGAAGATTTGGAGCGAATTTACAAGGATAGTCAGAAGCTTTTGAATTTGATCACCGACATTCTGGATATCTCACAAATCGAAGCCGGTTTAACGGAACTGAAACTACAACCTGCGGATTTCCACGAAGTAGTCAACGATGTGATGCCTACAGCCAGCGCTCTGGTGCGCGGTAAGGATGTTAATCTGGTTCAGGAAATCCCCGCGGATCTCCCTTTTTTGCGGGTTGATTCGGCCAAAATCCGTCAGGTTTTGGTGCACCTTTTTACAAATGCTGCTAAGTTCACCGAACAGGGCGAGATCAAGATAGGCGCCCGGCGCAGCGAAGATTATGTGTATGTGAGCATAAGCGACACCGGCGTAGGAATCCAACCGGAAGATTTGAACAATATCTTTACCAGTTTCGGACGGCTTGGTCATAGAAGCATGCAGCAGGGGCCAGGATTGGGACTGGCATTGAGTAAGAAGCTTATTGAGATGCATGGGGGGGAGATTTGGGTGCAAAGTGAGGAGGGAGAAGGAACAACGTTTACCTTCTCCTTACCTTGTTATGCACCTTCAGACGCACCCGAATTAGAGTAGTTTGATTGGCCTGGCGTATACCCTTTTGGGGAGGCTGGTGTGAGCAAGAAGCAAGAGACGACTGGAAATACTGCTCGGTCATTTCAGGATACTGAAGTATGGCGGCGAGAGCTGTTTGGAAAAACCATGCTGGTTCTTTCCATACTATCGTTTGTCGTGCTGGTGTCAGGGTTGTATTATGTCTCAGCTACTCAAAAGGCCTGGTCGGCGCCGATTCTACTGTTTTTTTATGGATTGATTGTTGCTGCTGCTTTTGTCCAGAAAATTCCTTTCACCTGGCGCGTCTGGACGTTTTTGAGCGTTTTGCTTGCAATGAGTGTTTTCGATCTGTTGACGTATGGTTGGGGCGAAGATGGAAGGATCTATCTACTCGGAGCGACGCTGTTCGCGATTCTATTTCTGGGCGCGCGACATGGCTTCGTTGTTTTTGTGATTTCCAGTACGATTTTGCTCGCTTATGTCATCGCCGCTTCGACTGGTATTCTATCACTGGTTAGTTCCCCGGAAGTGATTCATCCTCCTGCGACCTTGTGGATGGGTTTGGCTATCTATATGGTGATTTCCACAGGCTTATTCATTTCATTCAATTATATTCTCCCACGCCTGCTTGACGCTCTGCAAAAGGGTGTTGATCTTTCCCATGAGTTGGAGGTCGAACGCGCTCGATTGGCCGAGCGGACGAGCACTTTGCAAAACGCCAATGTGAACCTCCAACGTCGGGCGTTTTATTTGGAGTCAAGCACTCAAATTGCTCAGGCTCTGGCGACGATGGTCGAGTTAGATACTTTGTTGGACCAGGCCGTGAATTTGATTGCCGGTGTTTTCAGCTTTTCTCACGTCGCTGTTTATCTGATGGATGGTGAAGAAGAGTGGGCGGTGCTGCGCGCGGCTTCTTCTGCCGAGGGGCATCGCTTGTTGGCAAATCAGCATCGTGTTCTTTGTGGCAGCGATTGTATGATAGGGCAGGTATCCCAGGATTCACAGCCGCGCATGGCCGGGGTGACGCCTGATCTGCCGCCCGCTCGTTCAGAGATGACGTTGCCGTTGCTGGCAGGGACTCAGCGGATAGGGGTTTTGGATATTCAGAGTACTGAGGAAGCGGCTTTTGATCAGGATGATATGCGTGCATTGCAGGGATTGTCCGGTGTTCTGGCGGCGGCAATCAGCAATGCGAAGCGTTTGGGGGATGAAGCCTCTGTGTTGGAGGCGGCAAGTCCGCTATACCATTTGGCGCGCCGTTTGGCAACGGCGCGCATCGAGCGTGAGATTTACACTGCAATTTTGGAGTCTTTGCGCGGATTTAGTCCGACGCAGGCCTTTATTTTCCGTTTTGAAGAGGGGCTTCCTTCTGCCTACATGGTAGCCGAGATGCGGAAGGGAGAGTTGGCATTTCACGAGCAACGCGTGTGGGCGTCGGATATGCAATACCTCAGCGAGATTGTGGCCTTCAGTATGGCCGTTAGATCTTCTGTGATGATTGGCGACCTGAAAGAATATCAGTCAGGGCAGGCTGACATTGACGCCGTTTTGGTGCATCTGGCTGAGGATCTGGGAATTCTTTCCTTAGCTTTGACGCCGATGTGGGTCGGGTCGGTGCTTGTGGGAACTTTGTTGGTCATTTATCAGGCTCCGCATTATTTCACAGCTCTGCAGGGTCAGCTCTATCGTGTTCTGGCCGATTTAGGCGGACGCGCTCTGGAGCGTATCTGGTTGCTTCAGCAAGCCCAGGCTCATTTGGAGAGTGAGCGTTGGATTAGAGAATTTGGTGAAGCTGTGACACGTATTCCCGATTTAGAAACGATGATTGCACAGTCGGCCACTTTGTTGCAGGATGTTTCAAAATCCGATGGCGTGTTGATTTCTTTGAGCGCACCTGAGCAGGAATCCTTGGAGGCGCCCGGTGAATAAAGAGAGCAGAACCGAAGCGTTGCGCGTTACTGCGCCACGCCTTCGCGAGTGGCAATTGTCATTGCTAACGCAAATTTTGAGAATATTGGTCTTTACTGTGTTGTTGGTGATGTTGCCGGCTATCATTTTTGTGAGAGGGGAGCATCACGGTGTTGAGTTTATCGTTTTCTATGGAGTAGCCTTTTCTGTTTTGCTTATTTTGCGGTTTATAAAAAACATTCCCTACACGATAAAGGTTGTGGGATTGCTGGTTTTAATTTATGCATTGGGTATCTCGGCATTGTTACGCGCGGGTTTAGGTAGCAATGCTAAGATTTTTTTGATCGCGTTGCCGTTCACGGCAATGTTGCTTCTGGGCAAATGGGAGGGATGGATTTGCCTGGTGGGGTCGTTTCTCACGATGGTGGTGTTTGGAGTACTGTTCTCCAACAATATCCTCTCCATTCCCACCGGGGTGCAGGTGATATCGCATAAGGTGGAAGCCTGGGGCAGTTATATCTTGACGATGACGTGGGCCGGCGCGTTTTTTGTGGCGACGCAAAGTTACATGCGGTCGCGTTTGGTGAGCGAGCTGGCGCAGAGCTGGGCGATGGCGCAGGAGCTGGATGTGCAGCGTGCGCAGGCTGAACGTGACGCAGTGCGCGCTCAGTTACATGCCGAACAGATGGGATGGATTGCGAATTTTGGCAATATCTTGACTTCATTGCGAAATCGTGATTTGTTGGTTCAACGTGTTGTGCAAGATCTGGTCCAGAATTTTTCGCTGTATCAGGTCAATTTCTTTCTGGCCGATCGTTCTGGCGACGTATTGAACCTGGTCGCTGCCGCCGGCGCGCAAGGCCAGGATGGAGTTGGGGCGATGGTGCCGGAAATGGTAGGGGGACGTTCCCTTTTGGGGCAAGTCGCTCAGACCGGAAAAGAGCAGTCCCGCGTGCTTGATGTTGGTCAGCTTGCGTTGTTGCCTGACAGTCGTTATGAGGTGGTTTTGCCATTGGTGGTACGTGGTGAGCTTTTGGGAGTGCTGGATATTCACAGTACAGATGTCACTCTCTCCGAAGCTTCGCTTCAGCTTTTCCGCATTGTTTCCGGCTATGTGTCAGGCGCTCTGGATACATTGCGCTTATTTGAAGAATCTGAGCGGCAGACTCACGAGATGCGTATGCTCTACGCACAGCATGTCGTGGCTTCCTGGCGTTCATTGTTAGCCGTTGAGTCTCTCCCGGCGTACTCGCTCGGCGCATTGCCAGCGGACCGTGCGCGTGAAGTGGCCGAGGAGGTGTTGCGCGATCGGCAATCCCGGTTGCTCACGTTGGCGGACGATCAGGGTCATTTGTTGGTAGTTCCTTTAATTGCTCGTGACGTGGTGTTGGGTTATCTGGCTTTTGTGAGGGCTTCTTCTAAAGGAACATGGGATCAAGAGTCGCGTGCTCTTATTGAGATGGCGGCCGATCGGTTGGCGTTGGCCCTGGATAACACCCGCCTCTTGATTGAAGTGCGACGGCAGGCTTTTTATCAAGAGCAACTGCGCCGTGTAGACGATGTCATTTGGCGCAATCCCAGCCCGGACGTCATTATGGCGCAGAGTGTGCGTGAACTCGGTCGTTTTTTGGGGGCCGGCGAGGTGCAATTGTATATCGCCCCCATGCAGCAGGAAGAGGGCCCCAATGGGGATAAATCGGTTGGCGATGAGTAAAGGGAGACAGGGTCATGTTGCCTGATTTGCGTCAAATTTTTAACCTATTGGCCTGGTTATTGGCGATCTCCCAATTGGTTTTTGGGCTTTATATTATTTTCCTAAATCGCGGTCGCCCGGCAAACCGATTGGCCGTGGGTGGAACCTTTGGACTCGTTGCGGTGAATTCGTACGCGTTTGCGCTGCTTCTGGGCGCTGACGATGTGTCCGTGGCCTTGCATGCGACGTACGTTCTGGCGGCTACTTCTCCCATGCTGGGATGGGCTTTTCTGAGCGATGCTTTGATTTTGTTGCGGCCTCGCTGGTATGCAAAACGTCTCGCTTTGTGGGTTGGCATTCTCATAGGTTTATTTGCCTTGCCGGTCTTACTTACTTTTGTTGACGTTGTTTGGGGGACTAATCTCTGGTATTCCGGCCTGGATGTTGACACCTACAAAGTGGGCTCAGTGACATTGATGATGTACACCAGGGGCTATTTCTCCCCGGTGATTCACGGTGTATTTGGGTATCTGCCCCTCGGATTGTTCCTGATTGGAGTACTGTGGTTGGGACACGTTCGCCCACACCCCGATTTTCCGCGGAGTCACTATTGGGTGTGGCCCTTTTTATTGGTTCAGGTGCTGGCGACAGCGATGTATTTTGTCTCCTCGGCTCTATCCGCGCCGATCGTTGTCCCACTTGTTTTCAATGGGCTGTGTGTCGGAACCTATGCCATTGCATTTTTCACCCCGGCGCTTCTGGGACACTCTATGCAACGGGGAAGTTTGCGAACACGCCTGACAATTCTCATTTTTGTCATTGCTGTGCCTATTTCGGTCTTTGGCGTTATGCTGGTAGGATACCAGGCCGTGGGGATGGTCGAGGAAAGCGAGACGCGACGGTTGGCTGCGCGCAACGATGCTTTAGCTACCAGCATCAATGTATGGCTCAATATTCACGTCAATGCTCTGGCTGAGGTTGCGAAACAACCCGCTATTGTGACAATGGATCCTGAACAGCAGGGGCCGGTTCTTAAATTGATGGATGATATTTACTCCAGCGTGTATTTGGTCAGCACCACAGATTTGACCGGGATGAATGTCGCTCGGAGCGACATGAAAGAGCCCACGTATTACGGTGACCGGCAGTGGTTCTTAAATGCGCGCGCCGGGGTATCTCCGGCGTTGGAGATTGTGCTAGGGCGCACGAGCGGAGTGCCGGCTTTGGTTGGCGCGATGCCTATCACGCAGACAGACCAGACCATTGTGGGAATCGTGATGTTTGCCAGTACCTTGTCGGATGTCGCCGCTCAGGTCAAAACTACTGAAATAGGCGAGTCTGGATTCGCTTATATTGTGGATCAGGAAGATCAGATTCTGGCGCATTCCGACCCGGAGGTGACAGCTCACGTGACCGATTTCAGCGCTTACCCACCTGTGATGCAGTTGCGCGCCAATGTCGAGGGATTGGTCAAGTTCCGCGACAATTCGGGGCAACGTTGGTGGGCTTATGTGCGCAGCGCCGGGCCAGGTTTGGGCGTCATTGTTCAACAGCGTGAAGAAGAAGTGTTGCGCGGGACGCGGCAATTTCAGTTGGTCTATTGGGCGGTCACGTTAGTCGGGGCCTTGTTGCTGACGACTCTGGGATTTATGGCTGTACGGCAGGCTTTCCGCCCGATTTTGACGTTGACCGAAACGGCTCAGGCCATTGTGCAGGGGGATTTGGCCCGGCTGGCCCCCGTTGAAAGCGAAGACGAGATCGGCACGTTGGCGCAGACGTTTAATTTGATGACGGCGCAACTGCGCACTTTGATCGAGACTTTGGAAGAGCGTGTGGCAGAACGCACGAGAGCGTTGGAAAGGCGTGCCGAGTATCTGGCTGTGACGGCGCGAGTGAGCCGGGTAACGGCCTCGATTTTGGATGTGGACACTCTGCTCACGCGGGTTGCCAATCTGATTTCTGAACGGTTTGGGTTTTACCATGCGGCAATTTTCCTGATTGACGACAGCGGCGAATGGGCTGTGTTGCGCACCGTTTCTTCTGAAGATGGAAAGCGTATGTTGGCGCGAGGACATCGTTTGCGCGTTGGCGAGCAAGGGATTGTGGGGTATGTCTCAGGCGCCGGCCGTCCGCGCATTGCTTTGGACGTGGACGAAGATACCGTATGGGTCAAGAATCCCGACTTGCCGAACACCCGTTCGGAGATGGCTTTGCCTTTGCAGGTACAAAACCAGATCATTGGGGTATTGGATGTGCAGAGCGTGGAACCCAATGCTTTTTCAACCGAGGATGTGGAGACGTTGCGCATCCTTGCCGATCAGGTAGCCATTGCGATCCAGAACGCGCGGCAGTTTCGACAGAGCCAACAGATGCTCCGGGATTTACAACATGCCTATAGCGAGCTGGGGCAGCGGAGTTGGGCGACGTGGACGGCCTCGCATGTAGGGTATCAGTATATGCCGACAGGCGTTACTGCGATTCAGGCCTCGGAAGTGGCGACAGAAACGCCATCTTCGACGCAAGTGACAGACCCGAATATTTTGTGGGTGCCGTTACAATTGATCGGCGGACGGGTTTTTGGCGCATTGCGTTTGCAACGGGACATTGCGTACCCCTGGACGGAACAGGAGATTCAATTTGTGCAACAGGCGGGGCAAGCGATTGCGCAGGCATTGGAGGTGTCGCGTTTGCTGGAAGAGGCGCAGCGGCGAACGACTCGCGATCGTCTGGTTGGGGATATTGCCAATCAGTTGCACACGACGCTCGATCCAGATGTGATTATGAAAACATTGGTGCGTGAGTTAGGCCGTGTTTTGGGCGCGCGGGTGGCCTCTGTCGAAGTGACCGGTGGGCGTCCTCCCACGGGGATCGTCTAAATACGGGGCGTGGTATGTTGCAAAACTTTGAAGTGCTCTTAGCGCTGTTTGCTTTCGTCTTGCTCGCGGTAATGCTGGTATGGGTACTGCGCACCCCCCGGCTGCGTGGGTTACAGCGCCGGGGTTTGCTTGTATTTTGCGCCTTGACCGTGTTCCCGACGTTGTTGGCGTCAACTCTCACTAGTTGGCTCTCCGCCAATATGGTTGAAACTCGCCGGCTAGACCAATTGCGTATGGCGGCTGACATCAAACAACAGAAGTTTGATTTGTGGTTCGGAGAGTTAGAGCAGACTCTCTTACGTGAGGCGGAACCAGTGCATACGCAACGTCTGACGCTTTTGACATCTACACCGGATTCCACCGAATTTAAGTCAGCTTATGCGGCGCAAGCAACGCGCTTCGCCGAGATATTGGCAGCGCAGCTTGATTTTGAAGCCTTTTCCTTATTGAATGTGCAGGGAGAGGTTATTTTGTCCACTGATGTGTCTGAATTGCTGAAGCAATACTCCGATAAGGATTACTTCCGGGGGGCTTTGACGGGTGTGTATGTTCAGACGCCGCGGTATTCTGCGACGGCTGCGGCTACGCCGGGGATCATTGCTTATCCGGTATCGGATGATGCGGGCAACGTCGTGGGGGTTTTTGTGGCGCGAGTGCGCGCCGATGCCTGGTATGAGGTCGTCGGGGAGTTGCTCAAGTTGGGGGAAACAGAGGAGATTTATCTGGTTGATGCGCGCTACAATCTGGTGACGCCTATACGTCTGAGCGGTGACACGACGTTTTTGCCTTCCACTGCCATGCGAACGGCTATTGACCACCAGGGAGAATACATTGGTCGCGTGCGCAATTCCCGTGGGCGGAATGTCTTGGCGATCTATCGTTGGTTGCCGCAATTGAATGTATTGTTGGCGATCGAGGTGGAGCGGTACGAAATCTTAAGCGGCATTTGGTTTATCAGCACCGTCAGTCTGGGGATTGCGTTTGTGTTATTAGGGATTTCCGGTGTTTTGGCATACTTGGCGCTGCGCAGTATTTCCGTTCCCGTCGCCGAATTGGCCGATGCTGCCAGCAGTGTTGTGCGTGGCGATTGGGCTACAGTTCGTGAATTGCGCGGCAACGATGACCTGGCGCGATTGACTCACAAGTTCAATCATATGATCAGTTATTTTCACCAGCGTATGGGCGATTTGGAAGGGCAGGTTGCCAAGCAGATGGGGGTCCTGGAAGGACGCGCTGCACAGCTCGAGGCCACTATGCAAATTTTGCGCCAGGTGGTCATGTTACGTGATGTGGACGAGTTGCTCACTATGACAGTTACCCGGCTTTCGCAGCAATTTGGTTTCCACCATGTTGCCGTTTTTCTGTTGGATGATAGCCGTCAACAGGCTATGCTGCGCGCGGCCTCGTCGGTGGCCGGGCGGCAGATGTTAGCCGAGAAGTTCCATGTGCCGGTGGGGATGGATAACTCAGTGGGTAGTGTTGCTACTCAGAAGAAGCTTCGCATTATGTCGGATTTGAGCGCGGAGAGTGTTGATTCGGAAACAGGGCTGTTATTGCAGACCCGTTCCCGGGTTTTGATCCCACTCAGTGTGCGCGACGAAGTGATCGGCGTATTGGACGTTCAATCCAATGAGGCAACGACTTTTACCGTTAGCGGAACGGCACATCTACAAACGGTAGCCGATCAGGTCGCCCTGGCTTTGGATAACGCTCGTTTGTTGACGGCTACCGAAGAGCGTTTGGGCGAGATTCGCCAGTTGTTGAGCAAGCAGAGCGCCGAAGACTGGCAGCGGTTTTCGCAGGAACGTCCGCATTGGGGCTATACCTACGACGGTGTAGAGGTCAAACCTCAGCCGACGACTACTTTTGCAAAGCATTCGCCGCAATTGGTCTTGCCGGTGCAGGAGGGGCAGCAGCTGATCGGCGCGTTTAGAGCTTTTTGGGATCAGGCCGAGCCCAATTCTTACGATGTAGAGTTGGCGCGGGACATTATCAATCAGGCCAGTCAGGCTTTGGAGAGCGCGCGTTTGTTTAGCCGGATGCAGGGCGCCCTGGAGGAGGTGGGAGTTTTGTATCGCAGCAGCCAGGCGCTCCTGGCTGCGCGCACGAGCGAACAAATCTTGCGCGCTTTTGTGGACTATCTGGTTGCGCCGGGGATTGACCGTTGCCTTCTGGCTTTGTTGGAGCCGTATGCTACCGAGGAAGACATGATTGTCCGGGTCGAAGCTGTCTGGGAATCTGGCCGGGCGAAATCTTCCTTGTTGGGGGATCGTTGGGCGCTTGCGCGAATTCCGGCGCTTGTGGCTGTCGTTCGCGGCGACGCCTCTGCGCGCCCCTGGGTAATTCCAGACGTCTCAAAACCCAATGTGCATCTGGACAGCACGACGCGTGAGGTTTTTGCCAGTGTCTTCCGTGTCCGCGCTTTGTTGTTGGTCCCTTTGGCCGTCGCCGGGAAGGTGCTAGGGTGGTTGTTCGTAGAATCCTTGCACGCTCCTTACGCTTTTACCGAGAGAGAAGTGCGTATGTATCGTAGCCTGGCCGATCAGGCGGCCATTGTGTTACAGAGTTTGCGCCTGTTGACTGAGGTTTCGTTGCGCGCTGACCATGAACGCCGCATCACTTCGATTGCGGCCGAAATCCGGCGCCACACCGATACTGAGGCGATTTTGCAAACCTCCATTCTTGAGTTGAGCAAGGCGCTCCAAGCCGCAGAGGGTTTTATCCAAATCGGATTTGAAACCGATCCTGCGGTTGCGACCGATGGACCGGAGGCGGAGGACAAATGATGAGTTTCTGGTCAAAGAACTTCGCCCGGCGGTTGGTCACTTATTTTGCGATTTTGCTTGTGTCAACCATGGCTTTGCTGGGGATTCTTGTCTATCCCCTGGTGCGTTCCAGCATGATTGAAGCGCTTTATGCGCGTTTGGATACCGCACTGGATTTGAAACTGGTCACGATGCGCTATTGGATTCAGGATCAACGCCAGGAAGTGGCCATGCTCGCTGGAAACGCAACGGTTCAGAACCAGGTCGCTGTGTTGATGAAGAATGACGCCAACAGCGCCGCTTACAAGAAAGCTTATCGTGAACTCTCTTTGAACTTTAATGCGGTAGTATTGCAGAAGGGCGGGTTACAGGAGATTTTTGTTTTAACCGAACCGGATGCGCGCGTGTTGATTTCCACAGATACGACCCAAGAGGGTGTTTATCATTCGGATGACGCCTATTTTGTGCAAGGACGCTCGCAGCTTTATGTTCAAAGTGTCTATGTTGATCCGGATGTTGATGTCCCGATGATGACGGCGTCTTCCCCCATATTTCAAGACGGCAAGTTGATGGGGGTGCTGGTGGCGCATCTGGATCTCGATCGCATGCACGAGATGCTTTTGGAGCAGCCCGGGTTGGGATCGCGCGGCGATATGTATTTGATGGCGCGCCCTGGTCGTTTCATTGTTACATCACGCGAGGAATCGCAGACGACCGCGCCTGAGGTAACTTCAGAGGGCATTCAGGCGGCTCTGAGCGGTCAAGATGGTCATAGTGTTTATAGGAATTATGCGGGTCGTTCGGTGGTGGGCGCCTATCGTTGGTTAAAGGAATACAATGTGGCCTTTCTGGTCGAGATGGAGGAACGTGAATCCATTGTCAAACCATTGCAGCGTATTTTACTGATTTTGCTGGGATGCGGCGCTCTCTTTGGTGTTCTTGCGGTCGGGGTGGGATATGTATTGGTGCGGCGAAGTATGCGGCCATTGCAGATGTTGAATACCCTGGCGCGACGGATTGCCGACGGCGATTTGCAGCAGACGGCCCCGATTTTGTACGAGGATGAAGTAGGAACCCTTGCGCGCACATTTAACACGATGACTCAGGAATTGCGTCGTCTGTACGCTGGTCTCGAACAGGAAGTGGCGGCACGTACGCAGACCCTTGAACAGCGCAATCGCCAATTGGAAGTTGCCGCGCAGGTTGCCAGTGCGGTGTCGGCTATCTATGAGATTGATCGTTTATTGAATGAGACCGTGCGTCTGATTGTCACCTATTTTCATTTTGATTATGCTGCGATTTTCATCCTCGATGAAATCGGCGACTCGGTGGCGCTTCAGGCCGCTGCTTCTGGGGGCGAACATTTGTTGTTGAATCAGCGCTACAAACAGCGACTAGGACAGGGTATCATCGGACGGGTGGCGCAAACCGGGGCTGCGCGGGTCGTGCCGGATGTTGAGATGGATGCGGATTTTATCCCTAACCCGGATATGCCCGCGATTCGCTCGGAGCTGGCTGTTCCGCTTCTGGGACGTGAGGGAGTCCTGGGAGTTTTGGATGTGCAGTCTCTCAAACCGGGAGCTTTTACCGAGGAAGACGCCGGGATCTTGCAGATGATGGCCGAACAGATTGCTTTGGCGATTCAGAATGCCCGGTTGCTCAAGGACAGCGAGCGAGTCGTGCATGAACTTGAAAGGCGTTATGGCGAGCATACTCGCGATTCCTGGCAATCCCGATTGGCGCGGCAACGTCTGGCCTATCGCTATACCGGTATGTCGGTGGAGCCGTTAGCGCCGGAGTCGCCAGCGGCCACTGCCGATGTGTCGGTAGCGCAAACCAGGTTGGTTTGGGATGATGAGCGGGGTCGCCAGTTGGTGGCGCCTATCCGATTGCGGGACCAGGTGTTGGGTTCCATTGTATTGCGTCAGGGAGTGGGCGACGCCGCCTGGACCGAGGCTGATGTGGCGATGTTGGCTTCTACTTGCGAACAGATTGGTCTGGCACTGGACAACGCCCGTTTGTTGGATGAATCCGCCGCGCGCGCCATCCGCGAGAGGGTGTCGAGTGAGGTCAGCGCGCGGATTCGCGATGCGGCGCTTGATGTCGCATCGGTGTTACAAGTGACGGCCTATGAAATGGCGAAGTTGTCGCAGGCTGCCAGTACCGTGCATGTGCGCGGCGGCGAGATTGGCGCGACGTATTTGGAGTCTTGCGCTTATGCCTATGATGCCATGTCGGCGCAGCAGCCGGTAGACTCGAGCCTGTTGTCTTTGACCCGCCTGGTTAGCTCGCATTGTTTGGTTATCCCGTTGATGTTGCGTGAGCAAATCGTGGGCGCCGTGCGTTTGGAACGGGCTCCCGAACAATTCTCCTGGCTGCCGGAAGAAGTTCAGATGGTGGAGGAGATCAGTGTACAGGTGGGTTTGGCCCTGGAAAACGCACAATTGCTGGTTGAGAGCCGGCAGCGTGCTGCACGTCAGCAGCAACTTAACGAGATTTCTCGGAATTTTTCTCAGTCTTTGGATATGGACGTTATGTTGCGCACCGCAGCGCGCGAGCTTGGTCGAATACCAGGGGTTACTGAGGCCGGTATTCACATAACGGCGCCGGTGATGCAAGGCACAGCGCAAGGGGTGGCGCCAGAAGCGGCGCAAGAGACTGCGCCGGAAGCCGCGCCGGGCGCGGCAACCACGGAGAGTCAGGAATAGAGACTATGGCGCCAAAAAAAGCACGATACGGCAAAAAACAAGACCGACCTCCAACGATTGGTTTGTTGATCGCCCATTCCCGTGATACTTATGAGAATTCTCTGGTGGTTGATATGTCAGCTGCAGCCGGCAAGTTGGGCGCTCGATTGATTTGTTATGTTGGCAGTGAGCTCTATCGTGAAATGCCGGAAAATGTGATCTTCGATCTGGTTTCATCGGAAAGAATAGATGGGCTTATTATCAGTCCCTCTCTCGGCCACAATTTTGACAAGGAGCGTTTGCGCGCGTTTTGTCAGCGTTATGCTCCTTTGCCTATTGTAAGCGGCGCATTGGGTCTTGAGGAGATTCCTCAGGTGATTCCTGATGGCTACAGAGGAATGCGCCAGTTGGTGGATCACATGATCGAAGTACATGGATGCCGGCGTATGGTTTTTATCCGTGGCCCTGAAGGTCAGGCCGAGGCGACTGAGCGTTATCGCGCTTATACCGAGTCGTTGGATGCTCATAAGATAGCTCTCGATCCGGCATTGATCCTCCCCGGCAATTTTACCGAAAGGATGGCCTACCGCACCCTGGAAGGACTGTTGGCGAGCGGCGTATCCTTTGATGCGGTTGTCGCCGTCAATGATGATTCAGCTTTGGGCGCGCTGCGAGCTTTGCAGGATCGCCACATTCGCGTCCCGGAGGATGTCGCCCTTACCGGTTTCGACGATGTGGAGGCTTCTCGTAATCGGAGCGTACCCTTTACCACGGTACGCCAGTTGTTTACGATGTCCGCTGAATGTATGATAAACCTGCTGATGCAGCAAATCCAGGGCGAGGATGTTCCCCCCGTCGTCGTTATACCGACCGAGTTGGTCATTCGTCGTTCATGTGGTTGTGTGGCCGATTCGATTCGTCAGGTTACAGTTGACGCGCCTTCTCGCATCATAGACTCGTCGCAGCCGGAGATGCCGCTTCCTGACAGAATCCCATCGGATTTGTGGACTGCGTTTTTGAATGATTTGATGAGTGAGGAGCATGCTAATTTCCTGGGTATCTTGGATCAGAAGGTGCGCCAGGTTTATGATGAGCGCGGTGATGTTGCGGCCTGGCAAGACACGTTGACGGAGCTGCGACGTTATGCATTGTCTTACATCGCCCTTCAGCAAATTCGCGACCCTGGCTGTTTTGACGATCAGGTGAATCTACAAGCCGAGAATTTGCTCCAGCAGGGGCGAGTGTTGGTCAGCGAGGCGGCGCAACGACTTGGCAGCTTGTTGCACTACGCAGATACTCGCGCTCTGGTAGATTTCCAATATCTTGACCAGGCCCTGGCGACGGTTCTGGATTTGCACGAGTTGCCCGACGCAATCCGCACACACTTGCCGTCCTTGGGAGTTCAATACTGTTATTTGGTTTTGCTTGAAGAAACTCGTTCCCTGCAATCGGCCCGACTGTTGTTGGCGTACTCCGATAGGGTGGCGCATTTTTATGCGGAAAGCCCGACGTTTGATGCGCGATGGTTGTTACCCGATGAGCTATGGGCCGGCAGTCAGCACCAGCATAGCATTGTGGTTCCGCTTGTGTTGCGAGAGCGGGTATATGGATTTGCCTATATGGATTTTGGAACGTCGCAGGGAAGGATTTACGAGCGACTGGGCAATCAAATCGGCGGGGTTATTTCTCGTGCACAGTTGATGGCTCAACAGCAGAAGGTGCAACATGAGGTCGAGCGGCTGTTAACCGATGTCCAACGTCGCGCAGCGCTGTTGACCGGCGCCGCTGAAATCTCGCGAGCGACCACCTCATTGACGAATTTATCCGATCTGCTCACAGAAGCCGTCAACTTGATGTATGACCGTTTCCATTTGTATTATGCGGGCATTTTTCTGGTAGACGAGAACCGTCAGTGGGCTGTTTTGAGCGCCGGCACCGGTGAGGCTGGCCGTTTGATGTTGAAGCAAGGGCACAAATTGGAGATCGGCGGGACTTCAATGATTGGAATGTGCATTACGCAGCGACAAGCGCACATCACGTTCGACGTTGCGCACGATGTGCGGCTGCGTCGCAATCCGTTGCTGCCGGAGACGCGCTCGGAAATGGCGTTGCCGTTGATCAGCCGCGACCGTGCGATTGGCGCGATGACCATTCAATCTGCACAGCCCAATGCTTTTTCGGAAGATGATGTTACCGCCTTGCAGACAATGGCCGACCAGTTGGCGAATGCTATTGAGAATGCGCGGCTGTTTGAACAAATGGAACAGAGCCGCCGTGAATTGGAGATCGCCTCCGGGCATTATACGCAGGAGGCCTGGCAACAATTTGTCAGCGGAACCGGGCAGTTGGGATATCGCTCGCACCTTTTGGGCGTTAAACCGGCGGCTGAGATGCACCTTGAAGCGCAAGAAGCCCTGCGACAGAACGCGCCGGTGGTCACTAATCTGATCGCCGAGACCGGCGCGTCGTCCGGCAGCGCCCTGGGAGTCCCGGTGCGGTTGCGCAATCAAGTGTTGGGCGTATTGAATTTGCGCTTTGAAAGCGAATCTGTCCCGCCGGAAACGGTGGCCTTAGTTGAGCAGATTGCAGATCGCCTGGCGATTTCCCTGGAAAGCGCGCGGTTGTTGCAGGAAACGTTGAGCACTGCCGAGCGGGAGCAACGCATCGGTCAAGTCACCGGGCGGATGCGCGAGAATTTGGATGTAGATGCGGTGGTGCGAACTGCTGCCGAGCAGATTCGCGAGGCCATGGATTTGTCGAGTGTGACGATTCGCCTGTCCCCTCATTCACGACTATCGGACGAGGATGACGCATGAGCAAGCTGTTAAAACGCCTTCTGGCCTTTCAACAATGGCCATTATTTACGAAGTCGTATGCCGCCATTCTGCTCATTGGCTGGGGGACGTTGCTTTTCATGACGTTCATGGACGCCCGTTCCTTGTATGTGCGTTTGGGCGATCAGATCCGTGAGAATTTTGCGGCTTTGTCAACGCAGCAGATGTCCAAGATTGTGGACGTTTTGGTCCATCATATAGCTCTGGTTCGCACCGTTGCGTTGAATGCGACCGTGATCGAGGAAGCGGCGGCATCCTCTGAGCGTTATTCGGGGGATCCGGTTGCCGAACTGGCTGCTTTGAACCAGACCTGGCAGAATGCCGCCGTGGACGATCCGGTGGTGCAAGATGTGATCAATCCGGATAAGAATGCTCTGACGGCACAGTTGTTGGGCTATATGAAAGGATTCCCCGACTATGACAGCCTTCTGGTTACTGATCGGTATGGCGGGGTGATCGCCGCCACGTACCGTCCGACGGATTATGCTTGCACTGATCAGCCCTGGTGGCAGGCTGCTTATGGAGAAGGAACGGGGCATTTAAGCGTCGCTGTCCTCGATGAAGTTACCGGAATGAAGGTGTCGGTGGCTTTGCCCATCCTCGGGGAAGATAGTGCGACGGTAATGGGTGTTGTGCGAGCAACTTTTCATTTTGAGAGCATCAAGGATCTGCTGGATGAGTTGTTTGCCAGTTATCATGTCGGCGCGGCGTTGTTTGACGCCAACCGGACCATGCTTGTAGCCAGCCTGCCCCCCACTACCGGCGCTTACGTCAATTCGGATTGGTTAACATCGGAGGCTTACAATCGTCGGCGTTCCTGGCAGGAGTTGTCGTTCGAGAACGGCGAGCCTGCTTTGGTGGGGTACAGTTTCATCAAGAAGTTGACGGCAGCTTCTCGCGACGTTGTAGATGAGGCCCTTTATGAACTGGATTGGTCGTTGTTGGTTTATGCGCCACGGTCCGATGTGTATCTTCCGTTGATTCGTGCTCTATGGGGTGTCTATCTTCGGGCCGCAGTTTGGGGCGTGGGATTGATGGTAGCGGGGTTCTTCCTCGTGCGCTTCTTTAGCGGGCCGCTTTTGCAGCTATTGGGCGTGGTTGCCCAGGAGGCTACCGGTGATCGTAATGTGCGCGCCTGGATTTATGCTGCGGATGAGGTCGGTAAATTAGCGCAACATATCAATCGTCTGATTGAAGAGAAGCAGGCTTTGCAACAAGGTGTAGAGCAGCGCTCCATTGAACGTGAGCTTGAGCAGAAGCGTCGCCAACGCGAGCTTGAAACGACTGCGGCTATCGGCGCCGTCACGTCGGCGACGTTGGAGCTGAACGCTTTGATTGCTCAGGCTGTAGAAATTGTCCACGATAGTTTTGGATTGTATTTTGTGGGCGTATTCCTGCTCAATGAAACTCGCTCCTGGGCCGTATTACATGGCGGCACCGGCGAAGCCGGGCAGCTGTTATTGTCCAGAGGGTATCGCGCGCGCGTTGACATCGGGAGTATTGGCCAATGTATCACAGAAGGCCGGGCAGTGGTAGATCGTGATGTGAGTGCTTCTGTCGCCACAGGATTGCCGGAATTGCCCTATACGCGTTCAGAACTGGCCTTGCCGCTGCGTTCTCGCGGCGATGTTTGGGGCGCGCTCTCCGTTCACAGTTATCATCAGGATACCTTTGATGGCGACCTGGCCGTGGTTTTGCAAATTATTGCCGACCAAATTGCTGTTGCCATTGATAGTATTCGTCTCTTCGATGCACGTCAGGAAGCGATGCGCAGCCTCCAGCGTGCGTATGGGGAGGCCAGCCGTGAGGCGTGGGAATCCCTGTTGAAAACCCGCGACAGTCTGGGGGGTGGCTATCAGGCCAAGCGCGCCGGATCGGTCAAGTTGACGCCGACTTCGCCGGAGTCCTGGCGTCCTGACGTGCAGAACGCCTGGCAAGAGGAATGCATGGTTCAAAGCGACGATGCGGCTTCCCAAGAGCATCGCATGGCTTTGCCGGTTGTCGTGCGCGGCGTGGTTATTGGTGTGATTGACGTCGCGAAACCGTTTGCCGCCGGGGCATGGACGCCGGTTGAAATTGCGGAATTGGAGACGTTGACCTATGAGATCGGCGTGGCTTTGGAGAATGCTCGTCTGTATGAAGATGCGCGCAGTCGCGCGGTGCGGCAGCGCTTGTTGAGCGATGTTTCCAGCCGCATTCGCTCCCCGTTGACCATAGATGCTGTCTTGCAGACTGCGGCGCGAGAAATGCGCGATCTGTTGGGTCTGGATGAGGCCGAGGTACGATTGGCCGAACAGTTTGACGCCCGGACCGGGACCGGGCCTTTGGCAGATACGGCAACGCATCAGCATAAGTAAAAGGGAGAGACCAGATGTTTTCCTGGATTGCACGCTTATTGAATCCACCGACCTTCAGCAGGGATGAGGAAAAGTCGCGGCAGGCGCGTTTGTTAGCCATGGTGGTGCGGATTGTTTTGGCGATGGCCATACTCCTGATCCTGGCCGGATTGGTTGCGATGGGACTAAGCTGGCGCGCCGGAGAGCCGGTGTGGTCTTCGACGGTGTTTTGGTGGTACGTGTTTGCCCTGCTCCTTTTTGTGCTGTCGGGAATCGTGCAGTTTCTGTCCCATGCCGGGCATGTGCGTCCTGCCAGCATTGTTTTAACCGTGACGATAGGGTGCCTGTTCATATACGGACATTGGTTGACCAGAGTGGGCATCCGTTCTCCGCTTTTCTTAGGCTATATCCTGGTCGCCTTTGTCGCCGGGTTGTTGTTGGGACGCCGTTGGACGGTGATTGTGGCGGGCGTAAGTATACTTCTGGCCGGCTTCTTGCTTTTTGCCGAGCATACCGGTTTGTGGGGCGTGCGCGATATTGCTGAGTTGCCCTGGTTAGCTTCAGGCGGGAGTATGAGCCTTTACGTGGTCGCTGTGGCGCTTTTCTATGTCGCGTTGAGCAACTTTGACTTGTCTCTAAAGCGGGCAAGGGAGGTTAACCAGGAGTTGGATATTTTCCGAGCCTCGCTTGAGGCGCGTGTTGAGGCGCGCACCCGTGATTTGTCGCGGCGCGCGCGATACCTGGAAGCTACGGCGGAAGTGGCGCGTTACGTTAGCTCGGAACTGGCGATGGCTGAATTGCTTATGCGTATCGTCAGATTGATCAGTGAACAGTTTGGGTTCTATCACGCCGGTGTTTTTCTGTTAGACCCTACCGGCGCGTGGGCTGAGTTGCAGGCAGCCTCCAGTCCGGGGGGGCAGGCGATGTTGGCCCGTGGTCATCGTCTGGGTGTAGGACAACAAGGACTTGTGGGATACGTGACTGCCCGTGGTGAGCCACGGGTGGCTTCGGATATCGGGGACGACGCGGTGTTCTTTGATAATCCCGACTTACCGGAGACCCGTTCGGCGATGGCGCTCCCCTTGCGTGTTGGCGGGCGCATCATCGGGGCGCTCGATGTGCAGAGCAAGGAATCGGCGGCTTTTAGCCAGGAAGATGTCGCCGTCCTGCAAATTTTGGCCGACCAGGTTGCCGTCGCGATTAGCAATGCCCGGCTTTTCGAGCGTCTGCAAGAGAGTGTTGCTGCCGAACGTCGCGCCTATGGGGAATTGAGCTATCAAGCGTGGGCTGAAGTACTCAAAGAACAAGGCGAGTTGGGTTACATTGACAATGTCGCCGGGACTTCCATCGTGAAAGGCGCGCCGATGCCCGATGCTATGCAGTTGGCGGGCAGGGAGGCCACGATTGTCCAGGAGGAAGAAACCGTGTCCATTCCGGTTACCGTTCAGGAGGGAGAAGGCGTGTTGGGGGTGGTGCGGCTGCGCAAACCCGAGGGCACAGGCGCCTGGACGCCGGATCAGGTGTCATTGATGCAGGACATTGTCCAGCAGTTAGGCGTCGCGTTGGAAAGAGCGCGGCTGTATCAGGATTCGCAGCAGGTGGCGATTCGTGAGCGGTTGGTCAGTGAGGCGACCAGCCGTATGCGGCAGACGTTGGATGTAGAAGCCGTCTTGAAAACGGCGGCGGACGAAATCTATCAGGCATTGCAGTTGGATGAAATTGTCGTGCGCCTGGCGACTAAACACGACGAGTAGACGAGGCAGAGTTTATGCAAGACCGGCAACGAAGAACGTCAGGAAGCCTGGGTGGAATACGCGATCGCACTCTGGCGGCATCCGATCTACAAGTATGGCGCGCGCAGTTGGTGCAATATGTGCTGTGGATCATGTCCGCGGTCGGGGTGTTGCCGACGTTTTTTGGGGCTTATTATCGTTTTTCGCAGCAGCGTTATGGCGCAGTCCTGTTTTTTATTCTGGCCTATGCCCTGCTTCTTTCCCTTGCCTTTGCGCGCCGATTGAATTATGTCATCCGGGTCCGCGCGATGTTGTTTCTGCTTTACAGTTTGGCGGTTATTGACTTTTTTGCGGATGGACCGGCCGGCGGCGCGCGCGTGATGCTGTTGGCGGCGGTTTTCGTCGCCGCGATTTTCCTGGGCGGGCGCGCCGGTCTTTACTCATTATTGCTTGCCCTGGCCATCAATGGGTTCTTTGCTTACCTTTATCTGACCAGTTTTTTGCCGGCGCCGGCGCCGATTGATTTTGTAGACCCCCGGCGTTGGGGCAGCGGCTTTTTTGTGCTGGCGATGTTGAGCGGATTGGTTGTCGCCAGTATTGACTACCTCATTCCACGGCTGATTGAGGCGATGTCGCAAAGCGGGCGGTTGGCGCGTGAGCTGACCGACTCTCAGACCCGTTTGGAAGAGTTGGTGGCGCAACAGGGGATGAATCTGGAGCGCCGTGGCATGCAATTGCAGGCCGCCGCCCAGCTGGCTCGCGAAGCCACCGGGTTTCAGGACGTGAGGCAGATTCTAAACGAGACGGTCCAGCTGATTTCGGAACGGTTTGGATTTTACCAGGCCGGTATCTTTTTGTTGGACAAGGAGCGCGAGTATGCTGAGTTGCGCGCGGCCTCTTCTGAAGGGGGGCGTCTGTTACTGGCGCGCGGCTACCGGCAACAGGTAGGCGTAGGTATTGTCGGTTATGTGGCGCAAAGCGGCGAACCCCGCATGGCGCTGGATGTGGACAATGACGCTGAATTTCTCAGTACGCCCGACTTGCCCGACACTCGTTCGGAGATCGCTTTGCCGTTGCGTACCAGAGAGGGCGTTATTGGGGTGTTGGACGTGCAGTCTTTGGAATCTGAGTCATTTACTGATGATGACATGGTCATTCTCCAGACGCTTGCCGATCAGATTGCTCTGGTGATTTCCAATGCCCAACTTTTGCAGCAGGTAGAATCGCAAGTCGAGGCCGAACGGCAGTTCTATCAGCAGCTGAGCAATCGCGCCTGGGCGGATCTCATCGCGACGGCGCGGACGCCGGGATTTGCGCGGAATTCCGCGGGCGTTTTCCCGGCGGCGAATATCTGGCGTCCCCGTATGGAGCAGGCCGTGCAGTCCGGCGCGCTGACCTTTGATGAGCAGGAAGCGGCGGCGGTTTCTGTGCCGATTCGGGTGCGCGGACAGGTCGTGGGCGTGATTGATGCGCGAAAACGTGGCGGAACCAGCGCCTGGACTCAAGACGAACTTGAGTTGTTGGAGACGCTGAGTGCGCAGTTGGACCCGGCATTGGATAGCGCGCAATTGTATCATAATAGCCAGTTGCTTGCCAAGCGGGAGCAGGTGACGCGTGAAATTGCATCGAGGATGCGAGAAACTTTGGATGCGGACATGATCCTGCAAACGGCCGCCCGCGAGATCGGCGATGCGTTGGGGCTGGCCGATTTTGTGATTCGGGTGGGGACCTCCGATCAGCTTTTGTCGCGGAGTACTTATTCTGACGTTGAATCGGATGTGGATGGTAATCCCGAAGCGAGGGGGATGAAGGATGTTGCGTAAACTTTATCGGGCCATTATGTCTAGTATTCGCGCCAAAGTGCTGGTAGTGATGTTGTCCATTGCGCTGCTGCCGCCGGCCGTGATGTCAGGATATACGGCGCTGCAGGCGATTTTCCCTTCCTTTCCCCGCAGCCAGTGGTTGACCCTCGGCATCGTGGGGGGATTGGTGTTGTTCGTGATAGTTTTGGAACAATGGAGCGCCACCCGTTTGGCGCATCCTTTGCAGCAGTTGCAGATTCGAGCCGTCCAGATGGGTGCGGGAGACTTGGAAACCGAAATTGCGCTGACGAAGACGGCGCACCCCGATGAAATCGAACTGTTGGCCGACGCCTTGAACCGGACCCGTCTTGCTCTTTTGCGGACACGCGAGGAATTGGAATTGCAGGTGGAGTCGGCGGAGAGGCGGGCCGAAGATTTGCGCACGGCGGCTGAGGTGGCGGCTTCGGCGGCGGCGATTCTTAATCCACAGGAGTTGTTGAGCAACGTTGTGAGCCTTATCAGCGAGCGATTTGGTTTCTATCACACCGGCGCGTTTTTGTTGGACGAAACCGGCGCCTGGGCCAATTTGCAGGCCGCTTCCAGTGTGGGCGGGCAACGGATGTTGTCGCGCGGACATCGCCTGCGGGTTGGCGAGCAGGGGATTGTGGGGTATGTGGCGGCGACAGGCGAGCCGCGAATTGCGCTGGATGTTGGCGTGGACGCGGCGCATTTCGCCAATCCCGATCTTCCTGATACGCGCTCGGAAATGGCTTTGCCATTGCAGTCGCGCAACCGTATTTTGGGCGTGTTGGATGTACAATCGGTTGAGGCGGAAGCTTTTGGCAGTGAAGATATTGTGACCCTACAAATTTTGGCCGACCAGGTGGCGATGGCCCTCAGCAATGCGCAATTGTTCCAGGCTGCGCAAGAAAACCTGGTGGCCTTACAGCGCGCGCGGGGCGAGTATAGCTTTCAGGGCTGGGTTGAACTGGCGCGCACGTTGGAGGGCGGCGGATACCGGTATCATCAGAAGACGCTCTCGCCGGCCAAGGATGTCTGGCGTCCGGAAATGGCTCGCGCCGTTCGGGAGGGTCAGGTGGTGCAGGGCTCCGGGCGATCCGATACGGTGGCGATTCCGTTGCGCGACCGCGACCAGATTATCGGAGTGATGGATGCGCGTAAACCCGATGGCGCGGGGACCTGGAGCGAAGATGAGATCGCGCTGCTTGAAACCCTGGGGCGCCAATTGGAGGTCGCTTTAGGCAGCGCCCGGTCCTATCAGGAGACCCGAATTCGCGAAGCTCGCGAGCAGACCGTGCGCCGCATCGCCGACAGCATGCGGCGTTCTTTGGAAGTGGATATGGTTGCGCAGCGAGCTGTCCAGGAGTTGGGGCAAGCACTTGGCGCAGGGACCGTGGCAATCCGGTTGGGCACTCTCGAAAAGCTGTTGCCGCCGGATGATCAGTCAGAGGATAAGGGCTAAAGTATGAGCGAACCATCGTTGACCGATTGGGTACAGGAACGCGACCGCCAGCGGTTAAAGGTTCTGAATATCCTGATGCTGGTTGCGACGGTTGCCGGCGGGGCGGCAACTTTGCCGTCGTTCATTGCTGCTTTGCAAGACTCGCGCCGCTTTGCGACCGAGGCGCCGGTGTTTTTCTCCTACTTGATCATTGTATTGGCGACTGTTCTGCCACGATTGGACTATCGGCTACGGTTGGGAGTGTTGGTGACGGCCCTTTATTTTGTGGGAATTGCTACGGTGCGCACCTACGGGATTGCCAGTCACGGCGTCTGGTATCTGCTGGTGGTGCCCCTGGTGATGTTTCCCTTGATCGGCTGGCGCATGGGAGCCTTTTCGTTGGGCTTGAGTGCTGTGCTGTTTTTCTTTTTCGCGGCAGGGCATCTAATGGGATGGCTCTCGCTGGATTCGTTGCCCGATCCGCGCACTCAGGCGATTGTATCCAGGTTCTCTGCTGTTTTCATAGCCTTGCTATCAGGCGTTGGAATCATTCAGGGATTTTTTAATCACCATCAGGAGCAGGCCTTGCAGGAGACTTCCGCGCGGGCGTCCGAGCTAACTCGAGCGCGAGAGAAGTTACAGGAGCACACTACCGAGTTATTACACACCAATGAGCGTTTGCGCACGCAATCGTGGTTGTTGAATACGGCGGCGTATCTTATCGGTGAGATCTCAGGGTTGGATGATCTGGAGACATTGCTCACCCAAGTCGTGCAGATTCTGCAAAGACGTTTCCAACGCTTTGGTGTTGAGTGCGTGGGAATTTTCATGCAAGACCTGGAAACGTTGACCACGCAGTCCGTTGCGACTGCCCCCTTGATTTTGCGGGCATTGAGCGGTAGGGAAATTTTCCCATTGCGCTCGGTGAATGTTTCGACGGTTGTGGCGCAGGCGATACATTCGGGGGAGGTGACTTTCGGGCCATGCACTGTGCGGTCGGAGACAGGCACCCTCCCGGCTTATGAACTCGCAGTTCCTTTGCGTTTGTACTTGCATAGTGGACGCGCCGATGTCATTTCTCGCGGCGTTTTATATTTTTGCAATACCACTCAGGCGCTTTTTGAGGATTTGGATGAAGCCGTGTGGCTGACGTTGGCCAGCCAGTTGTCGGTGGCAATACAGAATGTGGGTTTGCTACAAAAGGCTCGCGGCGAGGTCCAGGAAATGCGGCGGCTACAACAACAATATATGGAACAGTCATGGCGCGACCTCTTCGCCGATGCGGCGGTTTTTGCTTACCATGCCGATGAGACGCAGGCGGATAAATCCTGGCAATTTGCTCCAGAGGTTGCGGCAGCATTGCGCGAGGAACGTGTGGTGGTTCGCGGCGGGTCCAAGCATACGCGCGGCGCTATCATCGTCCCTGTCAAGGTGCGCGACACGATTTTGGGCGTTGTTGAGATCCAGAGCGCGGAGCCGGGGGCGATGTGGTCCCGTGAGCAATTGGACCTGGTGGATACGGTGGTGGATCAGCTGGGGGTAGCTTTGGACAGCGCCCGGCTGTACCAAGAATCACTGCGCCGGGCATCCCGTGAGCAATTGACCCGTGAGATTACCGATGAAATGCGTCGTTCCATTACGATGGAGACAATTTTGCGGACTGCGGTCGAGAAGCTAGGGCAAGCTATTGGGGTTCCACAGGCTTATGTGCAGTTGAAATTGAACGAGGGCCCGGAACCGGCGCCGGAGGCGCCGGTTGCGAGCGGAGAGGGAGAAGAGTCTCATGCGTCACAATAAAACCAGTTCCCGGCGAACCGGGGACGCCCGGAGGCCATTGGCAGGAATTGTGCCCGGTCCTTCTGCGCCTGAGGCCAATCCGTTGTTCTCAGAGGCCGAATCCCGATTTGCCGATATGGCTGCGTTGAGCGCCGATTGGCTTTGGGAAACGGATGTCGTAGGGCGTTATGTTTATTCGTCGGCGCGGGTAACGGATATTTTAGGTTATACCGCCGACGAAGTGGTGGGAAAGACTCTATTTGATTTGTTGCCTGCCGAAGAGGCTTCACGCCTGCGTGACACGCTTGGCGAGGTGATGGTGGCCCGGCATCCCATTGAAAATCTGGTGCATCAAAAGATCGCTAAAGATGGGCGCTCCGTGTGGGTACAAACTCAGGCCAGACCGGTTTTTGCTGCGGATGGCGGGTTGTTGGGCTATCGGGGCGTTGATCGCGATATTACGGCGCAACGACAGACTGAAGAAGCGCAACGACAATTGCGGGAGCAGGAAGCTTTTTTGCGACAGGTGTTGGATATCAACCCGAATTTTGTATTTGTCCGGGATCGTGAAGGGCGCTTTGTCCTGGCGAATCAGGCTATCGCCGACGCTTATGGTACGACTGTGGACGGCTTAATCGGCAAGACCGATGCCGATTTTACGCTGAGTGGTGCGGATGTGGAAGCGATTCGGCGCAGTGACCTGGGCGTGATGGAGTCTCTGAAGGAGAAATTCATCCCTGAGAGCCACATCGCTTATGGCGGGGCGCATCCGCGCTGGGTTCAGACCATCAAACGCCCGTTGGTGGACGAAGATGGCGTTGCGCGCCGGGTGCTGGGAGTTTCGAGTGACATCACCGAGCGCAAATTGATGCAGCAGGCGATCGAGGCTTCCCTGGAGCGACGTGGGCGTCAGGTACAGACGAGCACCGAGATTGCGCAGGAGATCGCGGGTATAGCGGCGCTGGATGAATTATTCCGCAAGGTGGTGACGCTGGTAAAGGAACGATTTGGCTATTATCATGCCCAAATTTTCCGTTACGATGCGGCGACCCAGGCGATGCGGTTGGTGGTCGGCTATGGCGACACCGGACAGGCGATGTTGGAGGCCGGACATTACCTGCCGATGGGGCGAGGCGTGGTAGGGACGGCCGCAGAGACCGGACGACCGGTCATGGCGAGCGACGTGTCGCAGGATTCGGATTGGATTCCCAATAAATTTCTGCCCAAGACGCAAGGCGAACTGGCCGTTCCTATCCGGCTGCGGGACGAAATCCTGGGGATTCTTGACGTGCAAAGCGAGACGGCAGGAGCGCTGACCGGGGAGGATCAATTGCTGTTGGAGGGCCTCTGCGGTCAGATTGCCATTGCTATGGAGAGCACCCAGTTGCTCGAGTTTACCGGCGCTTTCCGGCAAGTGATTGAGGCATCGGGGCAGGGGATCGGTTGGGCAACCCTGGATGGCACGATGGTGTACGTCAATCCTATGATGTGCCGTATGCTCAATGTGCCCGATTCGTCCGCTCTGGTGGGGCGATTGTCGCAGAGCTTTTACCCGCCGGAAGTCCAACGACGCCTTGCGGAGGAGATTCTGCCGGCGGTGTTGCAGGAAGGACAATGGCAAGGCGAGTTACCTCTGCTTTGCTCCGATGGAAAAGTGATCCCAACGTTGGCAAACATCTTCATCATTCGTGACAAAGAGGGCACGCCTCTCTATTTCGCGAATCAAATTGCCGACATCACCGCGCGAAAACAAGTCGAAGTGTCTCTGTTGCATAGTGAACAGCGCTACCGGGTGCTATTCGAGCAGGCCAACGATGCAATTCTGCTGGAAAACGAAAAGGAGCTGATTGTTGACGTAAACCAGCGCGCTTGCGAGTTGTTCGGATACACGCGAGATGAATTGCTTACGATGAAGACATCCGATTTGCAGCCGCCCTCAACAAGTTCCCTGCCTATTTATTCGGACCCGGGCATGCCAACGAATATCTTCGAACTGAAGGCCTCAAAGCGAGATGGCACGCCTCTCTATATTGAGGTGCACATTACGCCTCTTGAGATCGGTGGGGAGTCTTTGTTCCTGTCAATTGTGCGAGACATCACCGGGCGCCGGCAAACTGAGCTGGCGTTGGAACAGGAACGTTACTTGTTGAATTCCCTGATGGAGAATACCCCGGATCACATTTATTTCAAAGATGTCGAGAACCGTTTCGTTCGCGTTAATCGTTCGATGGCCGAGTGGCTCCAATTGAGTTCACCTGAAGAGGCGGTTGGCAAGACCGATTTCGATTTTTTCTCCGAAGAACATGCCCGGCAAGCTTTTGACGATGAAAAGATTTTGATGGAAACCGGACAGTCATTGATCGGGCTTGAGGAGAAGGAAACCTGGCAGGATGGTCATGTGACCTGGGTTTCAACCACCAAATTGCCGATGTACGATCGTCAGGGCGTCGCGAGTGGCACGTTTGGAATTTCGCGGGATATTACCGAGAGTCGTCAGGCGCAAGAGCAACTGCGTGAGACGCAGCGTTTGTTGCAAGGGATTCTGGATAATACTACGGTGGTTATCTACATCAAAGATTTGCAGGGACGCTATTTGCTGGTGAACCGGCGTTATGAGACCTTGTTTAGCGTCAAGCAACCTGACATTGTCGGAAAAACTTTCAGAGAGGTTTTCGCGAATTTGGAATTCGCCGGACTGGGGGTTGAAACTGAGACGGTTTTGGAAAGCGGGCAATCGCTGGAGCAGATTGAAACGATCCGGCGTGAGGATGCGGTGCATACTTATCTCTCGCTCAAGTTCCCTCTCTGCGCCGATGATGGTGCACCCTATGCGATCGGTTGCATTTCTACCGATATTACCGAACGTGAGTCAGCGGAGACTGAGCGCAAGCGATTGCTGAGCGATCTGGAAAGCCATGCGAAACAATTGGAGGTGGCTCTGGAGGATACGGCGGCGCTCTATCGCGCCAGCCAGGCCATTAACACGGCGACTTCCCCTGATGAGATTGCGCACGCGTTGATTGTAGGCCTGCATCTGCCGGAAGTTTACCGGGTCACATTGAACCTGTTTGAGCATCCCTGGTTGCCGGAGAATTTGCCGGAACAGATTGAAACGGTTGCGATATGGGATAAGCGTGTGGAGGACGGCGAAATTCAACCTACAGGATCCGGTCAACGTTTTGAATTGCGTCAGTACCCGGCGGCGCATTTGTTTACGCCCGATGTTCCTCTGGTCTTTTCTGACATCACCACCGATTCCCGAATGGATGGGTTTTCTCGCGCATTGTTTCGCGATGTCTTTGGCGCGCGCGGCGCCGCTTTTCTGCCTATGGTCATCAGTGGACAATGCATTGGCTTTATCAGCGTTATGACGCACAGTGGAGCGGTCTTTGACGAACGCCGCTTGCGCCGGTTGACGGCGTTATCCAGCCAGGCTGCCGCTGCCATTCAGAGTATGCGTTTGCTCAAGTCGGCGCAGGATCGCGCGCGTCGTGAGCGTGCCTTGCGTGAGATAGCGCTGGCGGTCGGCGCCAGCGAGACTATCACTGGATTGCTTAATGAATTGCCGTTGATTGTGGCCCCCTTGCGTCAGTTGGTGCCGGTGGATTCTCTCGTGTTGACTACCCATACACCGGGTGAGACGGAACTGACGCTTTTTGCTATTCTGGCCGAGGCGACGACGGGACGTTACACCCAGGGGATGCGCTTACCTCTGGAAGGGACTGCCACCGCCTGGGTGATTGAGCACGACGAACCCTGGATAGATGTTGATATTCGCGAGAATCCTGCCTTTACGCAGGATCAACGCTTGTCGGATGAGCGGTTTGTGTCGCGGGCGACATTGCCGTTGCACTTTGGCGATCAAGTGGTGGGGACTCTCATCATTGGTTGCCAGCAGGTCGGGGCGTATACCCAAGAGGATGTGTCCGTTTTGCAGCGTGTCGCCGATCAATTGGCCCAGGCGTTGGAGCGCACACGCTTGTTGGAGACCACTCGCGCCGCTCGCGACGAAGTCACCGCAGTTCACCGTAGTTACTTGCGGCAGGGATGGCAGGAGTATCTGGAAAAGGAGCGGCAGTTGAGCCAGGCCACTTTCGTGTACGATGGAGGGAATGTCACCGTGCAGCGTGATTTTTCTCGCCCGGAAATTGAGCAATCGCTGAAGACCGGGGAAGCGGTGACCCAGGCCAGCGTATCGTCGCAGACTGAGGAATCACAACGCACGGCCCTGGCTGTCCCGATTGAGGTTCGCGGTCAGGTTTTGGGGGTGTTGGGGCTTGAGGACCCCGAGGGAAAGTGGCATTGTAATGCCGAGCAGCTGATGCTGATTCAGGCGGTGGCGCAGCAGTTGGGTCAAGTTCTTGAAAACTCCCGGTTGATTGAGGCGACGCAAAATCAGGCCGAACGCGAGCGTTTGGTGGATGAAGTGTCGTCGCGGGTGCGCGCTTCTCTGGAGTTGGATACAGTTTTGCGCACGGCAGTGGCTGAGTTACGCGATGCGTTGCAACTGGCCGAAATTGAGGTGCGCATCGGCGCCGAGACTTTGTCTCAAAGAAGGTAATGTATGAAAAGGAGATGGAATAGCCTGGTTTTGAAGATTGGAGTCGCCATCGTCCTGGTTGAGGCGGTGGCGCTTGCAATCGTTGGCGCCATTTATGTTGATCAAGTTTCGGGCGCCCTGGATGGCGCTTTCGAAAGCCGAATTCAGGTTCCGGCTACACTGATGGATAGACAGTTGTTGTCTTATGATATGGCTGGGGATCGCGACCTTTTGGAATCGCTGGTCGGCGATCGAGTTTTGCGAAGTTTTATGGTGGACATCAATGGGCAGGTACTTTTTACATACGCTGATGACTATTTGGGACAACCCTTATCCGACGTGCCCGGCATTGAGGCGCCCGACCGGTTTGACCCGACTCAGGTGCAATTGATCAAAGTATCCGACGCTGTTATCATTGTTTCTCCACTGAGCTCCGGTCCGCAACGTCAAGTTTTGGGATATTTGTATCTTAAGGTAGCAACTACGCAGTTGCGTCAGCAAAAGGCCGTCGTTGCATCCATCTTTGGCATAGGGTCTGTGGTTGCGGTGGTGACGACATCGGGGCTGTTGATTTACCTGCTGAACTCACTGGTCTTGACGCGCATCGGATCTTTGTTGGGGGTTTCACGGCAAGTGCTTGCCGGAGATTTGACGGCGCGGTTGAGCGGGACATTTTCATCCGACGAGATTGGTGTTTTGCAGAGTGACATCAATGCCATGGTGGTGCAGTTGGAAGACACCGTCCGCACTTTGGAGTCACGTGTAACCGAGCGCACTTCTGATTTGGAACGCCGGTCACGCCAGCTTCAAGTCGTGACCAAAGTCGGAAGCGCTATTGTTTCGATCCGCGAATTCGATACCTTGTTGGCCGAAGTTACCCGGTTGATCAGCGATCAATTCGGATTTTATCATGTAGGAATCTTCTTGTTGGATGCATCCGGCAAACGTGCGGTGTTGCGTGCGGCAAATAGTGAGGGTGGGCAGCGTATGCTGGCCCGTGGCCATACCCTGGAGGTCGGCGGCGTAGGCATCGTGGGATATGTGTCTCGTGAACATCAACCGCGTATTGCGGCGGATGTTGGCGAAGATGCCGTCTATTTCGATAACCCGGATTTGCCTGAAACGCGATCAGAGATGGCGTTGCCGTTACTTGCGGGCGGGCGTTTGCTGGGAGTGCTGGATATTCAAAGTAAGGAAGAGGTTGCCTTCTCTCAGGAAGACGTAGAGACGTTGCGTGGTTTAGCCGATCAGGTAGCGGTTGCTCTCGATAATGCGCGTTTGCTAGGAGAGATTCAGGCGGCCATCGAAGCGCAACAGCGCGCGTATGGTGAGATCAGCCGCCGGGCGTGGGAGGAACTGTCACGTTCGGAAATTTTAGCCTATCATAGTGAATCTAGCGGTGACGTTGCGCCACTTGCTGACGAATGGCCGCCCGAAATGATCCAGGCCAAGCAGGAAGGTCATATTGTGCAGATGGACGACTTTACGGTGGCTGTGCCGGTCAAATTGCGCGGCGAGACGGCGATCGGGGTTGTGAAGCTGCGCCGGCCTGATGACGCTGGGATATGGACACCTCAACAATTGGCATTATTGGAGACTTTGAGCGACCGGTTGGGGCAGGCGTTAGAGAGCGCGCGTTTTTACCGGGATTCGCAGCGCGTTGCTTCACGGGAGCAGACCTTACGCGAAATTGTGGAGCAGGTGCGCGGCGTAGTAGATGTGGATTCGGTTATGCGTACCGCTGTGCGCGAAGTTGGACAGGCGCTCGGTCGTGAGGTTTTTATTTACCTGACGGAGGAATGAGTTATCGTTTCAATAAAGGTGGGGATTTGGGGGCGGGCGCAGCCCACCCCCCCAGATTTTGAGAAGATACTGAGCATATATCTTTGATTTGACTTTGTTGGCTATCTGAGCAACGATAGGGTAGAATATGGTAAGGTTATAGAGAAATCTTTTCTCATAACCCCGGACAAAGAGAGACATTTGAGGTAGAGGTGATGTTATGACACAGATTTTTGGTAACTATGTCGAACCGTCCGATGACATCGAACATTTGGTGATCCATTTTTCGCCAACGGCGATCCCTTTACAGCAACGCTGGCGCAACAATGGGTTGTCGGCGGACTTCCTGGCGGAATATTGGACGACTTTCTTCCCAACGTCCGATACACTTTTCGAAAGCCGTCGAAAAGCGATGAAGGGCGCGGTTGCTTACATTGCCAATGAGTTGTTGGAAAACATTATGAAATTCAACTACAACCCGGCGCAGTGCGCGGTCAACCTGGGGTTATATTTGCATAAAGACGAATTACGTTTTTATACATCCAATGCCATTATCCCCGAGAACTACACCTCGTTTCGTGAGCGCATTCGACAATTGTTGACCGAAGACCCAGAAGAGTTGTACATTCGCCAGATCGAACAGAATGCTCTGAATGTGGATAAAGGTGGATCGTGCCTGGGACTATTGACAATGATTCACGATTATGAAGCCCAACTGGCCTGGAAATTTGAGGATGTGCAATGCGGTACAGCCTCTTCGGAACTGGTGCTTGTCTATACTTTAGTGCGGTTGAATATTTGAGGAGGATTGAGGCTATGAAACAGGTACAGGGTGAGGATTACAGTATTTCCTATGATGATTCTACTGCCACGATTGTGTTTCGGGGACAGATGCGTTTACAAGGAACCGCAGAGTATGCCAGCATTGAGGAATTACTGGAAGAAGTTTTGACTACCAGTTCCAAGTTAATTTCATTGGATATGTGCGACCTGGAGTTCCTGAACAGCTCCGGTATTAATGTGATCTTGAAATTTGCCTTCAAAGTACGGGACTTGCCGATGCGATTTTCTTTATTGTTGCGTGCTAATTCGCAGGTCATGTGGCAATCCCGTATGTTGAGCAACTTGCAGCGTTTGATGCCCAATGTGAAGGTGCAATACAACTAGGCGGTAAAGGGTGCACCATAGTGAAAGAAGGCGATTATGACTGAAATCTATGGAGATTTTAGGGAGCCTGAAGATGTGGGCGAGTACCTGATTATCCGTTTTTCGCCTAGTTCCATTCCATTGAAGCAACGTTGGCGCAATAATGGGTTGTCAGCAGACTTTTTGGCCGAGTATTGGGCGACTTTTTTTCCCGCTTATGATATTGCCTCACAGCAACGACAAGCGGAGATCAAGAATGCTATTGATTATGTCGCCAATGAGTTGTTGGAGAATATCATGAAGTTTAGCTATTCTCCTTCCAATTACCCTGTAGACATCGGCCTGTATTTATTTGAGGATGAGTTCCGCTTTTATGCGCGCAATCCGATAGACCCGGTGAGTCTGCAGGGGTTTCGTGAGCTTATTCAGAAATTGCTGGTAGCGGATCCGCTGGAACTTTATCTTCAGCAAATTGAACATAATGCTGTTTCTGAAGATGGGAATGTCTCGCAGTTGGGTCTGTTGACCATGATGACCGACTACAATGCGACATTGGCCTGGAAATTTGAATCGCTTGAGCCGTCTCCCGGAATGGAGATTTTGATTGTGACAACGATGGTGAGTCTATCTTTGTAGATGTCAGATGTTTATTGAAAGCTGAGTGAGGAGTGCCCATAATGAAAATCGAAGATGAAAATTATGAAGTGACTTATGATCAAGAAACAATGACCATAGTTTTTCATGGAACTTTGCGTCTACGCGGGGTAGCCGAATACGAGCCCATTACGCATTTGCTGGACGATGTGATCGCCCAGACGCCGGAGAAAGTGACCCTTGATTTGCGCGATCTGCATTTTCTCAACAGTTCTGGTATCAATATCCTGTTCCGATTTGTGATCAATATGCGTGAAAAGGCAACCACCGTTGTGGTAGTGCGGGGAGCTTCCGAGATTCCATGGCAGACGAAATCGTTGAAGAATTTGCAACGGCTGATGCCCGCTTTGCAGTTGGAGTTTGATTGAGTTTGGAGGAACATGGAGCAAGAAGAACCTACCCTTGAGGCTTTGTTGTCCGAGATTGCTGCTCTGCGTCAGGAAGTCGCCACTTTGCAACAGGAGAGGGACGACATTCAAACCATTATGGATATAACCGTCGAACATTCCGATGGTGTGACGGCAGAAATGGAGGAGCGCCTGCGGATGATGGAAATGCTGCAGCGAGCGCAGACGCGCGAGGGTTGGGATATTTTGCGGGCGCGACGTGCGGGATTGTGGGGGTATGCTTTTGATCGTCAGAAGGTGCGGCGATTGACATCGCTGCCTGCCCCTGATTCGGAAACCCACATGCTTCCGATGGTGATACAGCAAGATAAGGTGGGGATGATCGGGGTTCGGGATGACGCGCAACATCCGTTGACTGCGGAAGAGCGAGCTCTGTTGACTTCTCTCTCTGAGCAAATTGCCGCTGCTCTCGATCGCGCGCGTTTGTTCGAGGTTACTCGTCGCAACGCGGCGCGCGATCAGATTATCAGTGAAATCAGCGCTCAAATGCGGGCATCTTTGGACATTGATACAATCTTGCAAACAACGGTCCGTGAAATCGCGGAAGCTCTCAATATTGCACGGGTGGAAGTGCGCCTGGGCAGCGATGAGGATGGAATCGAAGTCGGATCTTGAGTGGCTGAGGTGCGCCCATGGCTGAGAAACAAAAGCTAAATGTGTCCGGTGAAGAAGTCGTTTCTGCTACCCCCGGTGGAATGTCCGCGCAGGGCAGTTATCGGTGGAAAGGCAGGTGGCTTTCGATCCGTACCCGTTTGGTCGGTTCCTTTGTAATATTGGTGCTTCTGGCGACGTTAGCCGTTGGAATTACATCGGTGGTGTTCGGCTGGCAGAACGGACGGCAGCGGGTTAATGAACGGCTTGAATTTGAGGTGAGATTAAAGGAATCCGAAATCAACGCCTGGCTGGACAGACTGGAGACCAATCTCGAAGCATCGGCCTCTGATCAGGATATTACCGATCTTGCCGATTTTCTTTTGCTGCGTTATGCGGAATTTCCGAATGACGCGGACTTGACGCCGAAAAACATCCCGGTGGATATGCGCACCAGTCTGAAGTCGCGGATGCAGATGCATATTAACCAAACTCAACTCTTCAACTATTTGGCCGTGGTGGATGTATTAGGACGGGTGGTGGTGACGACGGATGTATTGCCGGAAGGCTTAATTCCTAACATCTTATCTTCTGTGGATCCGAAGTTACAATCAGCCACGACTACACTCTTTCTCTCTAATGATCCTCAAGTGATTGTGGTGATCCCCGTTTTTGGCGCCGCTTCGGTCCTTGACAACGTGACGTCGCTCCCTTTGGGGTACATGATCGGCGGTGTTGATTTGAATCCGCTCAATTCAATCATGTTCGATAAATCTGGTCTGGGCGACACCGGCGACATCTATCTTGTTGGCGAGAACCGTGTCGCTCTTACAGAATTGCGTTTTGGGGTGCAGGGGCAACTGATGCAAACGTCCGCGGTAGATCGGGCATTTTCTACCAGGAAAAGTGGATCAAGTGGTTACCGCAATGACCGGAATGAATCGGTGGTGGGTGTTTATTATTGGTTACCTCGATTGAACGCGGTTTTGTTGGCCGAGCAGGCGCGCGCAGAAGCCTTTGGAGCGATTTACGCAACGCTGATTTTGAATATTGTGATTACTGTGGTTGCTGTAATGTTAGCAGTGGTGGCTGCTTCGTTTATTACGCGCAGCATTGTGAATCCGTTGGCGCATCTGTCTGAGACTGCGCGGCAGGTCGCCGCCGGGCGGCTTGATCATGTCGCCCGGGTCAATTCTCAGGATGAAGTCGGCCAGCTTGCTCAGACATTCAATTTGATGACAGAACAGTTGCGCGAACTGTTTGCTAATCTGGAACAGCGTGTTGTTGAACGCACCCATGATTTGGAGCGCCGTTCTGCGTATTTGGAAGCCTCGGCTGAGGTGGCGCGTGCAGCTTCTTCGATCCTTTCTGTGGATGATCTTATTCAACAAGTTGTTGAACTTATTCGATCACGGTTTTCCTTTTACTATGTCGGTTTGTTTCTGGTGGAGGGCGATTGGGCTGTTTTGCGCGCCGGCACCGGCGATGCGGGGCGGGCGATGTTGTCCCGGCATCACCGTATTCGGGTAGGAGAAGGAATGATCGGATGGAGTATCGCTAATCTGCAACCTCGAATCGCCTCACGGGCGGAGGCCGATGCAGTTCGTGTGGTTAACCCTGAGTTGCCGGACACCCGCTCCGAAGTGGCATTGCCGCTGCGTTCCCGTGGACAGGTTTTGGGCGCATTGAGTGTGCAGAGTACACGTCCCGATGCATTTGATGAAGATGTGCTCACGACATTGCAGATTATGGCGGATCAGGTCGCCGTGGCGTTGAATAATGCCAGTTTGTTTGCCGCTTCTCAGGAAGCATTGGAAGCGGAACGGCGTGAGTATGGTGAACGCACTCGACAAAGTTGGGCCGATTTGTTGCGGACGCGCAAATCATGGGGTTATGTCTATGAGCGTGCTCCCGATCCTGAAATCGCGTCAGCGACGTTGGTGGAGGCGCAAGGTAAGTGGAGCGCTGAACTACGGGAGGTCAAGCGGTCCGGTCATCATATTCAGAATATTGTGTCCAATATGCGGCGTTTGTCCGTCCCGATATGGGTGGGGAGTGATGTGATTGGAGCGCTGTCTTTTGACCGCAGTGAATCCGATGTGCCCTGGACAGATGAAGAGGTTCTGTTGCTTGAGACGTTGACGGATCAGTTGGGACAAACCCTGGAACGGGCTCAGTTGTATTGGAATACTCAGCGACGCGCGGCGCGTGAACAGTTGACGCGCGAAATTACCGACACCATGCGGCGTACGCTGAATTGGGATGATTTGATGCAAGCGGCGATTCGTGAGGTGGGCGGTGTGTTGGAGGCATCCCGCGCCTTCGTCCAGTGGACGCCTGCCGGGATGATGGCGCCAGGCACAGACCGCCTACACCCGGTTGAGGACCAGGAATGAAGGCAACTGAAACGCTTATGTCAGGGGACCGCCAGCGGATTACCGCGATTATTTTGGGCATGGATAGGTGTCGTTGATGGAAAAAGAGAGCAACTTGCCGCTGCAATCTGAAGATGAAGCTTTGTTGATTCAGTTAAAACGAGACGCTTCGTTTGCTCGTTTATCTTTGCTGACGGCTGCATCATGTTTTGCGGTAGCGGGTGTGCATTTCCTCGCCGCCTGGTACCTGTCCCTTTGGCAATATTGGGTCACCGGCGCTTTGACAGTTTTAGCCGGAGGGGGATACCTTTGGATTCGCCATTTGGTTCCCTCTCATCGTTTTACTTTGACTAGAACGCTGGCCTGGCTCATTCCATTCTTGTTGTTCCCGCCGATGGCTTTCTTCTGGTCTCATGCTACAGTGCCATTGATCATATCTGTTTCTTCCGTGCAGATTTTTCTGGGGGTCTTGTTGTACGGACGTAAGCGGATGCCCCTGGCTTTTGCGCAAGCGGTTGTCGGCGTTGTTCTGGTGCTCGTGATAAACGCCTTTCCTCTATGGCCGCGCCATGATGTGACAACGACCTGGCTGTCACGTCTTATTTTGGGGATTGTTCCGGCCGGCGCGTTTCTCGTCATTTTGATGACATTGATTCGGGGTTTGCGACGTTTTAGGACCATTCGCTCCCGTTTGACGGTGGCGTTTGTGGTAGCGGTTCTACTGGGAGCCGGCATCGTCATTTTGGGTTCTGTCACACTTACCTGGCAGAGTATGATTGGACAGGCCTATGCGCGATTGGGCACCGTTTTGTCGCTTAAAGAAGAATCGCTGAATGCCTGGATGAAGAATTTGCTGCTGGACCTGGATGTCATTGTGACTGATGAGCGTGAAGTGGAGCGTATACAGGTGCTTTTGTCTGAAACAGGTTCAGAGTCATTGGTTTATGAGAAGCGGCAGGATTTGCGCGCGCGCCTCAACCAATTGATTGACCAGGTGCAGCGTTTCGATGTGCTATTTTTGATGGATCCCGCCGGCAAAGTGGTGCTCTCGTCCGATCCGACGCAAGAGGGGGTGCTTTTTACTGACGAAACTTCTTTCCAGGAGGGTTTACGCGGGCCCTACATTTCTCCACCGATTTATTCACCTTCGGCAGAAAGAGCCGCCATTTTTGTGACCCGGCCTTTGACCGATAGGGATGGAAATCTGCTAGGAGTTTTTGGGGGGCGCGCCAATATCGCCAGCCTGGATGACACCATCGCGGGCGTTACTTCATTGGATCAAAGCAGCGAGGTTTATCTGGTGGGGGCCAATCATGCGCGATTGACTGATTCGGATGGAGGGACGGGCGACTACCTTCAAAGTCCGGGTATTGACGCCGTGTTGCGCGATCAGAATCTCGGTCAGGGCATGTATAAAGGCTACCGGGGCAATCAGGTAGTGGGTGTGTATAAATGGATACCTGAATTACAGGTAGCGCTGTTGGTCGAGATGGACCGCGCGAAGGCTTTTCAGGGAGTCCAACAGGTGATATTGCTCAATGTTATTTTGGCTGTGGTTGCTACCGGATTTGCTGTTGTTATTGCGACTTTCTTTACGCAGGATATATCTTCCGCTTTGACATATCTTTCGGAGATGGCGGTGCGCATTGCCAGAGGGGAACACGGACTTGTTGCCAGAGTGGATCGTGAGGATGAGATCGGTGTGTTGGCGCAAGCTTTCAACAGTATGACCGGGCAAATGCGCGACTTGATCGGTGGATTGGAACGTCGCGTGGAGGAACGCACGCAAAGTTTGGAGGCTGTGGCTGAGGTTTCGCGCGCGACGACCTCGGTGCTCGATCCTGATAAATTGTTGCCTCAAGTAGTTACTCTAGTCCGAGAACGGTTCAATTTGTATTATGTGGGTTTGTTTTTGGTCAATGAAACCGGCGATCAAGCTGTTTTGCGCGCGGGCACCGGGGAAGCCGGGCGGCAGATGATAGAGCATACCTGGCAACTTGAGATCGGCGGCGAGTCTATGATTGGGCAATGTGTCGCCACCGGGCGTCCGGGTGTTCGCCAGACAGAGGGCGATATCGTAGTGCGTTTTGAGAATCCGTTCCTGCCGTTGACACGCTCGGAATTGGCGCTCCCTCTACGGTACGGGACTCAGGTTATTGGGGCGATGACCGTACAAAGTGTGCAGGAATCGGCCTTTGACAAGACTTCCATTGCCCTGCTGCAAAACATGGCTGACCAGGTCGCGGTCGCGGTAGAAAATGCGCGGCTCTTTACGACAACCCAGAAGGCTCTGGCGCGGGCGTATGATGTGCAACGACGGTATCAGGCGCAGGCGTGGGAGGACTACATGAGCGCGCGTCCGACGACCGGATACGAGTTGCAGGCGAATGAACTGCGACCTTTGACCGAAGAGTTGTTGCCGGATGTTCGCCAGATGCTGCGCGATCGTCGCCCTTTCGTAGAGGGCGGGAAGCTGATCGTCCCAATTTTTCAGGATGATCGCATTGTAGGCGTTTTAGGATTTGAGGGACGAGCGGGGCAAACTGAGTGGGGTGCGGAGGAGATTGCCATGGTCCAGTCTCTTTCCGAACAATTGCTGTTGGCCGCCGAAAATCAGCGCTTGTTGGATCAAACGCAACGCAGCGCGGCGCGCGAACGAACGATCAGTGAGGTCACCGGTCGTGTGCGTCAGGCATTGGATGTGCAGGGTGTGTTAAGAACGGCTGCCGATGAGCTCCAACAGGTGCTAAGTCTTGAACGGGTTGTGGTGCGGATGGTGCCTCAGGACGAGTCGGAGCCATGAGCGCTTTAGACTAGGGAGTCAGGTATATGGAGAGTCAAAAGTTGCGACCTGGTAATGCATCACGAGAGGAAACGTCCCTGGAACTGACGACCTTGCAGCGCTCTTTTATGCAAGTTCTACTCAGGATTATAACCATAACTGTTCCTGTCTCGTTGGGAATATCTGCATACGCTGCATGGAATGTGGGGCAAAAGGCGCTTACCTTCGTTTTGGGAGCGATTTACGTTGTGCTTTTGGTTTGTTACTTTTGGCAGAGCGCTGCTTTCCGTTTACGGACATGGGTGTTATTAGGGCTATTGGCAGCAAATGCTTTTATCACTTTGGCGAGAGGCGAACCTAACGGAACTGCGCGAATGTTCTTGATTCTCATTCCCTTTCTGGCCCGGCTATTTTTGAACCGTAGGGATGGGATTGTGAGCATTGCCTTATGTCTGGTGCTGGATGGTCTGGCGGGGTTTCTACTCGATATCGGCGTTTTACCGCCTCCTATGGGGAGAGGGGACTTTGATATTCGCATGTGGCTGCTGCCGGGGACGCTGGTGTTGTTTACTGTGGATGTTCTGATTGTGATCGGCGTGGACTACTTTCTGCAAAACTTTGACGTTCTGTTGAACCGTAGCCGTTTGTTAGCCGACGACCTGAAATCACAGCGAGCGCATTTGGAAGCGCAGGTCAATGAGCGCACGACGACGATAGCTCGGCGTGCCAAGTATCTGGAGGCGACTGCCAAGATTGCGCGTGGAGCTTCTATTTCCCTGGATAATCCTGAGATGTTGTATGCGCACCTGGTGAATTTGATCGCCGAGCAACTGGGCTTCTCCAATGTCTCGTTATTTTTGGTGGATTCAAGCAACGAGTGGGTTGACTTGCGTGCTGCCTCCAGTGATGCCGGGAAGCACTTATTGGAACAAGGGCATCGTTTGCGTGTGGGAGGACAGGGTTTGGTGGGCTATGCCGCCGATCGGGGTGAAGTCAGAGTGGTGTCAGATGTGCTTGCAGATGTTCTGTTCAAGGCTCACGGGGTTTTGCCGACGACTCGCTCCGAAGTCGCTTTGCCGTTGCGTGTGGCCGATGCGATTATCGGCGTGCTGGATGTTCAGAGTGTAGACCCGCACGCTTTCAGTGAGGAAGACGTTGCCGTTTTACAATCGTTGGCCGATGAGGTTGCCGTGGCGGTAAGCAATGTACGTTTGTTCCAGCAACTACAGGAAAGTATTCAGGCCGAACGCCGTGCGCGCGGTGAGTCGTCGTTTGACGCCTGGCGCGAACAGCTTCAGGTACAAAGTGGTTTGGGGTTTGTGAAGCAGAGAAATGTTATGACCCTATCCGGCGATTTTTGGCAACAAGAGATGGCTTCGGCGGTGAAGTCGGGGCGCCCGGCATTGTCCCTCGCCGACCCGCGCACTCTGGCGGTGCCGATCAAAGCGGGTGGGCATGTTGTGGCCGTGATTGATGCGCGGCTCCCCGATGCGTTTAGTAAGTGGCAACCTGAGCAGATTTCTCTGTTAGAGGCTCTTTCCGATGAATTGGGTGAGGCGTTGGAGCGTGCGCGACTCTACGAGGAGACCCAACGCCGCGCTACGCGCGAACAACTTTCACGCGAAGTGACCACTCGTGTTCGTGAATCTCTGGATATTGAGACGATTCTGTTGACGGCAGTGAATGAGATTGGTAGCCGTTTGGGGGTAGAGACTGAGGTGTGGATGGGGATGGATCTGGCGTCTGATGAACATGCCGGCGGTTAGTGTGTTTGTGGAGAACGAGCGTATGAAAAGATTTAAAGCATTTTTGCGACAGCCAGAACTGATGGCCTTGCTTTTTATCCTGGGGGGCCTTGCCTTTTTTTACCCGGTTCTATTGATGTTGGAAGCTGCGCCGCCACGAACCACGATGCTTGCTGTCTATCTCCCTTGGGGTTTGATCACACTGGCGTTGATTTTTATTGGACGCGCCAGCTTCGCGGACTCCTCTTCTCCGGAAGCTACGTCGCAGGATGAAGGGGGGCGTGATGGCTAATCCCTGGGGTGTCATCCTGGCCATATCTGCTTACATTGCCCTGATGTTTGTGGCCGCACTCCTGGTCGAGCGCGGTGTTTGGAAGCGCCAGCTCACAGCTTACGGCGGCATGGTCTATGCTTTGGCTCTGACCGTTTATTGTACATCGTGGACTTTTTACGGCAGCGTGGGCAGCGCGGCCACCACAGGAATGCGTTTTGTCGCCGTCTATCTCGGCCCGGTCTTATCCGTCATTTTGTGGGGCAGCGTTCTGCGCCGTATGGTGCGCATTAAGAATTTGTACCGGATTACAACCATTGCCGATTTTATCTCGGCGCGTTATGCCAAATCCGAGGCTCTGGCCGTTGTGGCGACTCTTTTGGCCGTGGTGGGCGTCTTGCCGTATATTGCGCTACAGCTCAAAGCGGTCACCGACTCTTTTGCAGTGATTACAGCTGCCGATGTCGCTTTTAGCGCCTGGGCGACCGGTTATATTGCTCCGGTGGTGTTGGTTTTCATGATCGCTTTCACTGTTTTGTTTGGGGCGCGGCGTTTGGATCCCACCGAGCGGCATCCCGGCATGGTTTTTGCGTTGGCCGTTCTGGGCGTTGTGAGACTGGTTGCGTTTTTGGCCGTGGGAATTTTTGTCACCTATGGGTTGTTGGGGGGCTTCGGACAATTCTTCCAGACCTTAGAGACCAGTTCTTTTGCCGGATTGACCGACATGGCCGGCGGCGCGTCGGGGCCGTTGGTTTGGATGACTCACATCCTTTTGTCTATGTCTGCGATTTTGTTTTTGCCCCGGCAGTTCCACATGGCCGTTATAGAAAATGAGAATGAGAAGCATATCGGTACCGCCATGTGGGTTTTGCCGCTGTACATGATTTTGATCACGATTTTTGTTCTTCCAATTGCAGCCGGAGGACTGTTGTTGGGACAATCGGTAACGGTGGCCGATACTTTCGTCTTACGCCTGCCCATGCAGTATGGCCCCGGTTGGTTGACCATGTTGGTGTTTTTGGGCGGCCTTTCTGCGTCTTCGGCGATGGTCATGCTTACATCTTTGGCGGTCTCGACGATGATCGCCAATCACTTACTGTTGCCGTTGCTGATGAGGATACCCTCTTTGGGGTTTTTGCGACGCAATTTGTTGCCGGTGCGTTGGGGCGTGATCGCCATTGTGTTGGTGTTGGGGTATGTGTTCAACGCGCGTTTGGGCGAGTCCTACACGTTGGTGAACATGGGATTGATTTCCTTCGCAGCCGTCATGCAATTTGCCCCGGTTATTTTGGGAGGATTGTTCTGGCGACGTGGCAGTAAGGTCGGCGCCTTGATGGGATTGATTGCCGGGTTCGCGATGTGGATGTACACATTGTTGATTCCTTCGTTTGTTAGAAGCGGTTGGCTTTCTTCATCCCTTCTCGACAACGGGCCTTTGGGCATCGGCTGGCTGCGTCCGGAGCAATTTTTGGGATTGCGCGGATTGGACAACTTGACGCACGCGGTGTTTTGGTCTCTGTTGTTGAATGTCGGTTTATACGTCTTGGGCTCGCTGTTTTTCCCTCAAAGTCAAGACGAGAAGGTTCAGGCTGATCGTTTTGTGGATATCCTGGCCCACAAAGGCGTGACGTTTGCCGCGGTGTATGGGCACGCCCAGGTAAGTGTCGTGCTGAAAACAGACCAGCTGGAGCAAATTCTGAATAACTATTTCTTTGTTTCGGAATCCAGGGCTATGATTGCCCGCTGTTTGGAAAGAGTTGGGCTCAAAGATCAGCGTGAAACTACCGTGAATAAACTCGTCGAGTTTTATGATGAAGTGGAACGCGAACTGGCCGGTTCGCTTGGCACGGCAGCTGCGCATCGCACGATTGACCGGAAATCCCTTTTCACAGCAGAGGAGTCGGCGGAGTTGTCACGCACTTATGGCGAAATCCTGGCCGATTTGCAAATCGCGCCTGACGATCTGATGAAGCGGATTGATTATTACCGCGAGCGCGAAAATTTGTTGGCAGAACAGGCGTCCGGGTTGGAATCGCGGGTGGCGGCTCGCACTCGCGCGCTGGCGATGGCTGCAGAAGTGGGGCGTGCTGCGGCTTCAATCTTGGACCCTGAACGCCTGGTTAAGCAGGTGGTGGAGTTAATCCGCGAACGTTTTGATTTGTATTATGTCGGTCTGTTTTTGCTGGATGAGCTCCGCGAATGGGCGGTTTTGCGTGCCGGCACCGGAGCCGCCGGACAGATGATGCTGGCGCGTGGGCATCGTTTGAAGTGTGACGAGGGTTCAATGGTGGGCTGGTGCATTGTGAATGCCCGGGCGCGCATCGCTCTGGAAGCCGAAAAAGACGAAGTGCGCCATGTCACTGCCGAGTTGCCGGATACGCATTCCGAAGTAGCTGTGCCTTTGCGCTCGCGCGGACAGGTGCTCGGTGCGTTTACCATTCAAAGTACGCAGCTAAACGCCTTTGACGAAGCCGCCATCACGGTTTTTCAGATGGTGGCTGATCAAGTAGCGGTGGCTCTGGACAATGCGCGTTTGTTCGCCGATGCCCAGGCCGCTATTGAAACCGAGCGGCGCGCCTACGGTGAGATCAATCGCCAGGCGTGGAAAGAGATGTTGCGCAGCCGGCCTGAGTTGCGTTACCGTCGCGATGCGCGCGGTGCTGTGCATTCAACATCTGGATCGCCGGCGCAAGAGATCGTGCGGGCGGTTCAGACTGGGGATGCAGTCTATTCCGAGGCCGCCACTCTGGCGTTGCCCATCAGGATTCGTGACAATGTGGTGGGCGCGCTGCGTTTTCGCAAGCCGGAAACCAATGAGGCGTGGACGCCGGAGGAAGTGACCCTGTTGGAGACTCTCATTGAGCAACTGGAAGGAGCGTTGGAACGCGCCCGTCTTTATGACAATACACAACGTAGCGCCGCTCGCGAACGCACCATCGGTCAGGTTTCTGCAAGGATGCGCGAGCCGTTGGAATTGGAAGATGTCTTGAAAACGGCTGCGGATCAGATGCGTGAAGCTCTCGGCCTGGAAGAACTGGTGGTGCGCCTGGCTACCGGTCAGACGCTGGCGCAGTGGGCCGGAGACACTGCTTCGGGAGAGCCGGAGACCGACGATTCACCGATGGGAGATCAAAGCTTATGAGCATTCGAGTGAGTCTGGTCATATTGATTGTGTTGGTGGGAATTTTGCCGCTGGGGATTGCCGTTTTTGCGGCTACCAACCAGATGGAGACTCTGGCTATTGACAGCGGCAAGGCCGCGCTGGAACAGATTGGCCGGGCTACCATTTACGATCAAGCCACTACGACGGCGCAACAGCTCGCCGCGTATTTCCACGCAAATCCTGAGATTGACCTGGCTCATTTGTTAGACTACGCCGACGATGAGACGATGCGATCTCTGGCGGTGCAGCCTGTTGGGAAAACCGGTTACACTGCCATCCTCGACGCCGATGGTGTGGTTTATTTTCATCCCAATCCTGCTTTGATTGGCATCAATATGGCTGTCCTGTCGGAGAAGTTGCCGGACTTTTGGCGCATTCTCTCTCGCGGCCTGGATGGGACCCTATCGTCCGGGGATTACGATTGGATCGAACCCGATGGAAGCACTCGCCAGAAATACATGGTGGTGATGCCTGTGGGCGATACTCAATTCCGGGTGGCGGCCACCACCTATTTGGATGAGTTCTCTGAATCTACTCGCCAGATCGAGACCGCTTTGCGTGACGTGGCGACACTGACACGCCAACGTTTTTTCGGCACAATCTTGCTGGTTGCCCTGGGGGTTCTGATCCTTGCCTTGCTGACCAGTGTGTGGGTGACCACGCCTCTGCGCGAAATGGCCGAGGCTGCTGTTCTGGTCAGCGCGGGCAAGTGGGACGCTATCCAACCATCGCGGCGCCGTGATGAATTGGGAATACTGAATCAGGCATTTTACAACATGACCGCTCAAGTACGCGGGCTGGTAAGCGGGCTGGAAAAACAGGTCGCCGAACGCACCCAACATTTGGAACGGCGGGCGCGCTATCTGGAAGCGACTTCGGCGGTTGCGCGGGGGGCGGCTTCAATTCTCGACCTGGAAGCTTTGTTGTCTGACATTGTTAATCTGGTCGGCCAGCAATTTGGCTTCTATCATGTTGCACTATTCTTGCTCGGTGCGGACAATGAGTGGGTTGAGTTGCGCGCAGCATCCAGTGAGGGTGGGCGGCAGCTGCTCATTCAGGGACATCGTTTGCGGGTGGATGATCCCGGACTTGTCGGGAGTGTTATCCGCGCCAGCGAATCACGCCTGGCGGTGGACGTCGAAGGTGAAGCGTCGCCATTTCGCGATGCCTATATGCCGGAGACTCGCTCCGAGCTGGTTCTCCCGTTGCATGCGCGTGATCAGGTCATTGGCGTGCTGGATGTCCACAGTCGTGAGGCTGAGGCCTTTGATTCGGAAGATGTGACGGCTTTGCAGTCCCTGGCCGACCAGATAGCGGTCGCGATCAGTAATGCTTATCTCTTCCGGCAGGTCGAGGCCAGCGCTGAAGCAGAGCGTCGCGCCCGTGGCGAAGCTGAATTGGAAGCCTGGCAGGGTTTGTTGCACTCACGGATGAATCTGGCTTTCCGCAGTACCTCGCGTGGAACGGTTCCTGTCCCCGATTTGTGGTATCCAGAGATGGTTCAAGCTATTCGGACGGCTCAACCGGTACAAGATAAGGAAGATGGCACGCGCTTTGCCGTCCCGATCCAGGTAGCCGGGCAGGTCATCGGCGTGATCGAGGGGCGCAAACCGCAGGCGACGGGCCCCTGGACGTCCGATGACATTGTTCTGATGGACACGTTAGCCGCGCAGTTAAATGCGGCTGTCGAGCGCGCCCGGCTCTACCATGAAACACAGCGCAGCGCAGCGCGTGAACGTGCGATTGCCGACGTTACTTCGCGTATGCGAGAACCGTTGGAGCTGGAAGATGTGCTGAAGGCTGCGGTCTCCGAAATCCGTCAGGCATTGGATATGGACGAACTGGCAGTGCGCCTGACGATGTCCGGGCCGTTGAAGCTCGATGCCCATATGGAAGAAGGATTGGAAGATCATGAAAACCATAGGTAAGTGGATCAGATGGTTTTGGGCAGCGCCGGTTTTCGCGGACGATGAAGAGAAAACGCGAATGGCGGAGATACTCAATCCTTTGTTGGTGGGTCTGATGGGGTTGTTGGTATTCGCTGCATTCGCCAGTTTTTTTGTTTTTGCTCAGAAGGTAGCCAGCGGCATTGTGGTTGCGATTTTGTTCTTTATTTTGTTGCTTTCTCGATGGAGCATGTACCGCGGAAATTTGCGTTTTGCCGGCGCGCTCTTTGCGTGGGGGACGTGGCTCCCTTGTCTGCTCGTTGTCATTCTGTCCAACATGCGCAGCCTTCTTTCCGTCTCTCTGGTAGCGATTATTGTGATTGCTGGGGTGCTTTTGGGCCGGCGAACGGCCATTGTGATGGGAATTTCGACCAGTGCGGCGGTCCTGGTTCTGGCCATAGCGGTAATCCTGGGATACCAACTGCCGGATATGTTCCCTTCTCCAGTTCCGGCAAGTTGGGTCGTGATGACGGTGGGATTGGTGATGGTTTTGTTGCCGCTGAACATTGCACTGCGAGGAATGGGTGAGGCGTTGTCGCGATCGAAAATTTACGCGACCGAGTTGGAAGGCCAGCGGGAACAATTGGAAGTATTGGTGCGTGAGCGCACTCGCGATTTGATGCGCCGTACCAGCTATTTGGGCGCGACCGCCATTGTAGCGCAAGAGGCAGCGATGGTAGTGGGCGATCTGGACAAACTGCTCGCGCGGGTGGTACAGATTGTGAGCGAACAGTTTGATTTTTACCATACCGGGCTTTTTTTGTTGAACGACAGCGGCGAGTGGGTAGAATTGTGCGCCGCTTCCAGTGAAGGTGGACGGCGGATGTTGGCGCGTGGGCATCGCCTACGCGTGGGAGTGGAAGGTATCGTCGGGTACGTCGCGCTCCATGGCGAACCACGGGTATCTTTGGATGTGGGTGAGGATGCCGTGTTTTTCAACAATCCCGACCTGCCGGCTACCCGTTCTGAGGTGGCTTTGCCCTTGCAACTGAGCCGCGAAATGATCGGGGTATTGGATGTACAGAGTACCGAGCCGGAGGCTTTCAGCAATGAAGATGTGCGTGTTTTGCAATCTCTGGCCGATCAGGTTGCCGTCGCCATCAATAACGCGCGTTTGCTGCGGCAGGTCCAACAAGTGGCCGAAGGAGAACGTCGCGCACGTAGCGAATTGATTCAGCAAGCCTGGGCTCGCTTTTTGCGGACGCAGTCGCAAGTTGCCTATTTGAGCAACCGCCGGGGAGTTTTCTCGGCGCAAAGCAAGTGGCAGCCTGAGATGGAAGTCGCGGTGCGTTCTGGCCGACCGGTAGTTAGTGAAGACGACCCTAATTATCTGGCAATTCCACTTCAAGTGGGCGGACAGGTTATTGGAATTCTGGATGGGCGCAAACCCGATGGTTGGACGACAGACGAAATTGCCATGGTGACTACTTTGACCGAGGAATTGGGCGATGCCCTGGATCGCGCTCGACTTTATCGTGAGACTCAACGCCGCGCTGCCCGTGAGCAAATGGCCGGGCAGGTAACGGCCAATATTCGCGAATCGCTGGATTTGGATACTGTTTTGCAGACGGCGGCGCGTGAGGTGGCTAAAGCTCTGAATTTGCCCAAGGTGGAAGTGTGGTTGGGGGCCGGCCCGCAGAATGTGCCGTCATCCCGGCCGGGAGGAAATGCGGATGGCGTTAACTCGAAATCTTAATCTTCGTTCGCGCGTGGGACGCTTTTTGCGTTGGCTGTGGAACATTGCCATTAAGCCGCATCTTTCGATTACGGAGAGCGGCCAGAGGCGTCAGGCGCAGTCGCTGTTGGTTTTGGCGTTGGCATTCTCACTGCTCCTTTTAGTAGGGTTGACGGTTGCGTTTTTTCTGTCTGGGACAGGGCTTAACCCGGTAATGGCGGCTCTCTTTGTGTTGTCTCTGCTGGTGTATGGCATTGGCCGTACCCGGTTTTTTACGTGGGGAGCCTTTTTCTTGGTGGTGGCGCTTCCGGTTGTGGTGCATTTCCAAATACTGACAAGAGGGGTTGAGCCGATTGGCGCTCTTTATTTCACGGTGCCGCTGGTCCTGATTGTTGGTAGCGTTTTCTTCTCTATCCGCGTTCAAATTTTTATGGCTGTGATCAATGCGATTGCCGCGTTTGAGGTGCTCGCGGCGGCGAAAGATTTTATGGCCCTTGACGCTGTTCAAACTGCCGGCAATCTGTTCGTGATCGGGGCGTTCACCATTGCGGTTTCGGCTTTCCGGAATTCTCTGGAGCGGGTACGGTTGGATCAGTTGCGCAAAGCAAATGAAACTCTGGCTGCAATTCAGTCGAGCCTGGAAGAGCGTGTGGCCGAGCGCACCAACGAATTGGAACGCCGCTCTGCTTATCTGGTCGCTTCCGCAGAAGTTGCCCGGGTCGCCAGTATGATGCTGGAAGGCAGTGTCTCCTTGAACGATGTGGTTGCGTCGGTTCAGGAAGGGTTCGGCTTTTATTATGTGGGATTGTACTTGTTGGATGATGAGCAGGAGTGGCTCGTGCTTCATGCTGGCACCGGGGAGGCCGGGCGGATGTTGTTATCCCGCGGACATCGTTTGGCAGCCGGAGAAGGCTCGACGCTGGGATGGTGTGTTGAAAATGCCGAGCCGCGCATTATCGCGAAATCTGAGACTGACGTGGTTCGCGCGGTCGTCCCCGAACTGATGGGCGTCCGTTCGGAGGCGATTTTGCCGTTGCATTCGCGAGGACAAGTGCTGGGTGGCCTCACCGTGCAGAGCGAGCGGGTAGATGCGTTTGACGCCGATGTGGTTGCCTCTTTGCAGTCCGTGGCGGATCAGATCGCCGTAGCGGTGGACAACGTGACGCTCCTGGCAAAAAGTCAGTCAGAATTGGAAGACGAACGGCGCGTTGCCGGTGAACTCAGCCGTGAGGCTTGGCTCCGGATGTTGCGTGGCCGGACGGAGATCGGCTATCGTTATGAAGAGCAGTCTATGCATCCGGCAGGACAGGAGTGGACGCCAGAAATGGTGGAGGCTATTCGCACGGCGGCGGTGACGCAGGGCGAGGATGCGGCCTCGTCTGTTTTAGCGATCCCCCTTTTTGTGCGCGGTCAGCCGGTTGGCGTTATGCGGGTCAGCAAAGATAAAAAGAACGCTCTCTGGAGTGAGGAGGAAACCGCTTTGCTCTCTACGGTGGCTGAACAATTGGGGGTGGCCCTTGAAAGCGCCCGTTTGTATCAGGATACCCAGCGGCGCGCGGCGCGCGAGCGATTGATCAGTCAGATTACGGCGCGTATGCGCGAATCTTTGGATGTGGAGATGGTGCTCAGCACCGCGGCACAGGAGCTGGTGCAATCCCTGGATTTGCCGGAAGTCACAATTCGTATGGCGCCGACACTTCAAGAGTAATCGTTGAATTGAGGAGGATAACGGTGGATCGGCAAATGAAATCTCTTCACAAATTAGTTCGGATAGCTTGTTGGGGTTCTCTCATAGTGGGATTGTTGAGTGGTTGTATTTCTTCTGTGACGCCATCTCCTTATCCGACTCAGCCGATTACCTATCTGGTTCCTTTCGACCCCGGTGGGCAATCTGATCGCATTGTGCGCGCGCAAATCCCTTATTTGCAACGCAGTTTAGGTCAGGATGTGGTAATAGACTATTTATCCGGCAAGGGAGGGGCTTTGGGGTGGGCCGAAACTGCACACTCTACGCCTGACG
>DAOUFX010000231.1:0-5147 GCA_034429675.1 Anaerolineae bacterium
GGAGAGTGATTCTCCCCGGCCCCCGCGTTTTTTTTGGATTAGCACAAAGGGTTATTGAGGGTCCGTTCCACTTCTTGAGCCAGATGAACTAACGCGGGTTTCAACTCTGGATCAGAAGACTCGTGTTCACTCAAGACGTGCAAGAACAGAGCTAAAGCATTTTGACCCGCAGTGTTGTACGTTCTAAAAATATCTGTTATCAAAAACTCAATCCGCTCTTGTTCGTTTCTAACATTGTCTCGGATCGTAGCCCGCCAGGGCCGCAAAGGGGTGACATCAAATAGATCCTTCAAGTTTTGGTTACTGCTAAACGCAGGATGGCCTTCAAGTCCGTGGAGTAATTTCATATAGAGAGTGGGAGGAATCCCCGGTTCGCCGGATTCGAAAGTTGGCGCAACTTCGACACTTCCCAATAGCCCCTTGAGTTCGTCAATCAAGGTCTGTAGATGCTGATGTAGAAAATTCTCAACGGGTGTGTGATCTCTCAGCACTTCCAAAAAGCTGACGAAACCGTTTTGATGTGCTGCATCATATTTGTTGTACAACGATTCAAAAACTATACGTGTACGGGCATCAACGTTGTAGCCGGACGATACGTCGTTTGAGTAACGAGCTAATCTTTGGTCGATAAAAATAGGCTCAAGATTTTGAGCGGATTGAAATGCGCTACACTCTCGCAAGGTTTTGTGGATTCTACGGTAAAGATCTGCTGGAATTCCCAGAATATTACTTCTTGCACTTAGGTTCCCTTTTTGGTCATCGTTGTTTTGGTTTGAAAAACTTGGTCTGGCTTCCCACGCATCTTTGCTCACGTTACACCTCCGTTACTGTGTATCTTGTAAAACCTCCACATTATAGCAAATCGCAGCCAATACTCTATCTGCCAATTGACACGCCAGAAGCAGTTTGACCGGTGGGCGGTCGTGTACGACCCGGTAGACGGGGCGGAGGGGAAAGAAAGTATTTGCCATCGCAGATGATTGACCGCCTGCTGGCGATCATCCGGCAACGGGTGGCGCTGTTCGGCACAATGGAGATGGTTGTTTGTCTGCGACTGAAAGAAAGAGGTCTCGACTAAACAACAAACTCCCCCATCATAGTGGGGGAGTTTGTTTTGAAATACAAATCGTCTTAATACTTACAAAGTTCTAATGCCCCAGAGAGGATTTGAACCTCCACGCCCAAAGGGCACAGGCCCTCAACCTGCCGCGTATGCCGTTCCGCCACTGGGGCTCTCAACAGTCGCATTATACGGCAAATGTGTACATTGTCAACCTAGCCCGAACCAACCACGACTCCCCCTAGGGTACATTTTGATTTCGGGGCACGGTCTTCGCACAGAAGAAGACGCAAAATTTTGCGTCTCTACGAAAATACGGGTTTTACCCACATCTTGAAATGCACCCCTCCCCCTATTCGCGCTTTGTCAGAATTTGATGACCGGGTACAATAACAGTGGTGATGCGATGGACATTTTACGTGTACCGGTTTACCCAAGTCAAGAAGTGATTTTCCCGGGGCAGCTCTTGGTTTTGCAACACCCTTCCCCAACGTTGGAACCGGTGGTGCGGGCGTGTGTCGCGGCGCGCCGGCCTTTGGGCATCGTCTGGACGTCCGGAACCCATGGGCAGCATCTGGCGCGGGTTGGGACATTAGTGCGATTTCTGGGGCGTCTGCAAAATGCGGACTGGGATGCGCCCAACATTCTCGTTGTGGGGCAAGGACGGTTCCGTATCCTGCAGATGCACCAGGATCACACGTATATGGAAGCAACCGTCCGCGTCTGGCCCTGGGCGGAAGAGCCAAGACCCCGTTGGAATGATGTCGAGGCGCTGGGAACTTATTTGCAGCGCTATGTCACCGCATTGTCCGACGTGCTTCCACCGGCCTTTTTGCCGGAGGCTGTTCTGCCGGGTACAACCGCTCTGGGTGTTTTGGGCGCCGCGCTTCTACAGCTCCCATCCGAAGAGAAACAACGGCTTTTGGAGATCCCCACCATGCGCATTCTGTTGCGAGAAGTCCTGCATCACATGCGCGTGTATGTACCGATGGCTGAACGTCTGGCCTGCATGACGCCGTCGGTCTCCAAGATGGACGGACGCCTCTCCTTCAACTAAAACGGCGTACACAAATCACTCGTCGCGCGTAGCCCGGCGATTTTAACCGCTTACTCAAAAGGAGTTTGACAATGAGATCACATCCGGTAAGAACTTCATTGGTGTTGTTAGGTCTGGTGTTGGTGATAACCCTGATCGGCGGCGCGAAGAAAGTGTACGCGCTGCCACTGCCCCCACCTGACGGCGACAAAAGCCATCAGACGTTGTCGCCAAACGCGCCGCAGGCCCCTGCCGCGCCCAATACCGCAGTGTTTACGGTCGTGTACAAAGTCGCAGGAGAGAAAGACGCCGCCCAACGCGATTGCTATAACTGGCCGGTCGAAGCGCAAACAGCCTTCAACCATGCGGTAAATCTCTGGACCACACTGATCTACACGCCGTCCATTCCAATGGCGATCCACGCATGCTGGACGGATTTGCCGGCAGCGGACTATCCCTACGGTTATGACGCACAACCGGCCAGCTGGATCATTCGACGCGGCGCTCCGGAGCCTGGAATCAATTCGTATTATCCTGCCGGCCTGGCCAATACGTGGTTCGGAGAAGACCTGACCCCCAATGCGCCGGAAATCACCATCTCGTGCAATCGAGGAACCCCCTGGTATTACGCACTGGATGGGCATCCGCCTGCCAATCAATATGATTTCCTGACCGCCGCGCTGCGCCAGATCACTTACGGATTGGGATTCCGGGGATTCATGAAAGTGGTAGGGACCAATGGCTACTGGATTTTTTTCACGGAACCAACGGAGCCGGCTCTGTATGATCGCTTTGTCGTCATCAAATCGGAGAATCGCGCGTTGATTACGTACGACAACGGTTCGCCGGGATTGGCTAACAAATTGCAAAGCGAGGATCTGTATTTCGAGGGCTACAGCGCCGGAATCTCAAACGGCGGAACCAACCCCCCGCTCCATGCCCCCAATCCCTGGCAGCCCAACAGCAGCTACATCAGTCTGCACACAAGCTACCGTGGCACGGAAAATGGCTTGATGACGCCGCCGTTGCCGGGGACCGCCTACCACGATCCCGGTCCGGTCACGCTTGGCATTCTGCGCGATCTGGGATGGGACATCACTCGTAACTCGCCGCCCTTGCTTCTCGGCTTGCCCGATGTGCAAATGCCCATGAACTCAATCCTCGCACCGGTGATTGACCTCTGGCCCTACGCCAGCGACGCCGAATCCGCCGACGATGCATTTTTGACGTTCTCCGTGGACCCCACCACGCCGTCCAATCCCGGCGTAAGCATTTATAATGGCCACTTCATCAGCATCAGCCTGCAAAGCGGCTGGCACGGATCTGCCCCGGTTACAATCCGCGTCACCGACCCCGATGACGCCTACGATTTGGATACCTTCATCATCACCACCACCAACAGCGCCCCAACGATTTCCGCTCTGCCGAACATTGTCGCCCCCGCCGGCAAGCCTTACACGGAAGTCCTGGATTTGCGGCGCTATTCCAATGATAATGAAGATAAGCGACAATATCTGACCTTCACCATCAGCAACACGCCTGCGTCTCAGGCCGGGGTCTCCCTCAGCGGCGATGGAGGGCGCTTTTTGAACATCAACGCTCAGGCAACGTACCTCGGCAAAACTTCGGTCGTGATTAAGGTGGCCGATCGCGGCGGGTTGACCGATAGCGACGAATTCGAAATCACGGTCACGGATCAAAATGTGACCCCCACGATCAACATTACCGATCAATGGGTGCTTTGGAACACATCGCGGACGATAGACCTGCTGGACTGGGATTGGGATAAGGATGCATGTTATGCGCGCGATCCCGAAGGGTTGGTAGTCACTCTCAGCATGCTTGATCCACAACCTGTTGCCAATGCCGGCGTTTCTATCATCAATAACCGGTTCATCCAAATCACGCCGGCGGCAAACTGGGTCGGCAAAACAAACGTCACGGTGCAGGTGCGCGACCCCTCCGGGCTGACCGCCGCCGATACGTTCAAACTGGTGATATGGCGGCCTGAACCTGTGTATCTGCCCGTTATCTACCGAGGATTCCAAAACCCGGAAGGGTAGTTTGAAAAAGTGTTTTTTCGAGTGGGGTACCCCCGCTCGAAAAACGCACACTTGGAGAGATGGAAAAAGGTATTTCCGAAGGAGCATAAGCGTGTCAGGGTTCAAAATCGCAACTTACAATGCCAATTCTATTCGGATTCGGCTTCCCCAGATCCTGGACTGGCTGGCGCGGCAGAACCCGGATGTGCTTTGCGTGCAGGAGACGAAGGTTCAGGATAAGGACTTTCCATTGCAACCGTTCCAAGATGCCGGATACCACGTGTTTTTTCGCGGGCAGAAGTCGTATGCGGGGGTGGCCATCATCAGCCGCCACGCTCCCGAAACACCATCCGCCGGCTTCGCGGGGGAAATGGATGCGCCACGTCTACTGCGGGCACAGTATCAGGGAATCACGGTGGTCAACACCTACGTCCCCCAGGGGCGTGACGTAGAATCGGATCAGTTCCAATACAAGCTGCAATGGTTCGCACAACTCAAAGCGCTCTTTGAAGCTGCCTACACGCCCGAATCCCCCATCGTCTGGGTAGGAGACTTCAATGTCGCCCCGCAGGATATAGATGTCTACAACCCAGCCGGACTGCGAGGACACGTGGACTTTCACCCTGCCGTCCAGGCAGCGCTGGAGGATGTGCGGGCATGGGGCTTTGTGGACGTTTTCCGCCGGCACCATCCCGACGAACCGGGACATTACAGTTATTGGGACTATCGCGCGCGCGAACCGATTGGCCGTGGAATCGGCTGGCGCATTGATCACATCTGGGCCACGCCCATACTGGCCAAAAAATCGGTCAGTGCATGGATTGACGTAGACGCGCGCCGGGTGGATCGCGCCTCCGATCACACCTTTGTGGTCGCAGAATTTGCGTAGTCAAACCATGTCAGCATTCGTATACACACTCTAACAGCTTTCTATCCGACAAGGGCTTGAACCCCGCCGGTATCTTCTCGAAATCTTGGGGGAGAAATGGGCTACGCACGCCCCCACCCC
>DAOUFX010000232.1:0-3590 GCA_034429675.1 Anaerolineae bacterium
CCCAACCCCCACTTTCCCCCTTTTATTGAGATGATACCTTCGTAAGTATCATCTCAATAATAAAGGGAAGAAATCTCCATGGTCACTTTGTTGTCCAATCTTCCCACCACTTGAGAACCCGCAGAGCTCTCAGCGTATTCCAGCGGCTGGGCTTGCCGGTTTCCTCCATCTCGAAGAAGGTCTTGCCGGGGTGGCGATTTTGCAATTTCCAGGTTCCGTCCCGGCTCTGCCTGGCTTGCAGCAAGGTCATCGCCTCGCCGAGCCGCTCGTCGCGTTCGGCCCGGCACTCCTGAAAATAGTCGAGGGCCGCCAGGACGTCGTAATGCCAGCGGGGCGGGAACGAGAAGAGCGTTATTTTCTTGTCAATGGCCTCGCTCGCCGGCTCCGTCTTGTAGAGATGATGGCGCAGCAAGAATTCCCGCCCGCGTTTTTGCGCTGCGATCGCCGCTCCGGCGCGGTCGGGATGACGCTGCTCGTACTCGCGCAGCCCCTCGAGGACGAGCAGCGTCCCATCGAACGTATAGCGGAGCTGCCGGTTGCCGGGGAAAGGTTCCCAGCGCCCATCCGGCGCCTGTTGGCCAAGGAGATAACCGGCGACGGCGTGAACGCGGTCATCGGGGTAGTCAAAGGCGGCCAGCAGCGACAACACCATCCCGGTCACGCCATCGTCAACCGCGTCAACGGTTTTGGCGTAGCAAAGGCGGCCATCTGCCCGGAACCCGCCTTCCAGCAGCGCCTCACATCCCAAAAGCGCCTGCCGGTGCCCCGGCTCCAGTCCCATCCGGCGCAAGAGCAGCAAGGTGTAGGTGGTAGAAAGCCACTTCTGGTTATAGAGCTGCCCGCCCCACAGCCCGGCGGCGCCCTGACACGCCAGCAATTGCGCGCCCCACCCGTCTTCCGCCACCCGCTGCCTCTCCCGGGCGACGGCAACCTCGTCTGCGCCCAACAGATCGCGCAGCACCTGCCAGCGAATGGCAGGATCACCCTCCAGCAGCCATGCGATGAGCGCGGCTTCCATTGTCAACTTCCTGTCAACGCGCCTTGCAAAACCTTGATCGCGCTTTCGAGACTGCGCCGGTCCTGGCTACCGATGCCCGGCGCCTCGGCCCATTTCTGGTAATACGGCAAAAGCGGCGAGAACGCGGCGATGATCTTATCGGCCATACTCCTGATCGCGTCACAGAGCACCCACACGGTCGCCGGGTCGGCGGACGAGACGTGTTTCTCCAGGAAAGCGCGGGCGAGATCCTGATCCGCTCTGGCGCAAAGGCGGATGGCGAAGCTGACGGCGCGTTTGACGTCCAGCTCCGTGTCGGCCAGAAGCAATGCTGCGTATTCGAGGCAGCGACCGGTAAAGGCCGGGTGTTTCATCGGCAGGCGCGCGATGACGGTGATAGCGGCGCGGCGCACCCACTTGTTTGGATCGTCCAGCCAAGCGGCAATCTCGCCCAGCCACGCCTCCGGCTGCTTGCGCACGACCGGTTCCAGCGCATCCATCGCCAGGTGATCCGCATCTTCCCAGGTGATGCAACGTTTGCACACCTCGCGCAAGAGAGGAATGATACGTTCGGGGTCAACCGGCTCCATCGCGCCGAAAACGATCAAGGCGACGACACGCCCTTCTCGCCCGTAGTCGTCCCACAAGAGCTGCGCCAACGGCAAAAATCCGCCGACGTCTTTCTTCGCCGCTTTGGCAATCTCGGTTCCTATGGCTTTCAAAACCGGGACGGGGGTACCGGTTACTTCATATTGCTCGCGTTGCTCGGCCTTGATGAGGTCTACGGACCTGGGTTCAAATTCCAGCCAGTACTCGCGCAAAGCCTGTGCGGTCGGGTGAGGGTTGTTTGCTGTGTAGTTCTGAAGAATTGCGCTAACTTTTTCTACAATGCTCTTATCAGTCATGGCACGCTCCCCAGAAAATGACCCGCCGCTGACGCGGCGGAGGGTTAAAAAGGGAGTGTTTTTTCGTGCGGGGGTACCCGCACGAAAAACACGCTTCTTTTATCTCTTTCAGGGTAAAAAGGGAATGTTTCTTGTGCAAGTTTGCTCGCACACGGGCGGACTCGCACGAAAAAACGCCTTTCTTCTCTATTGTCCGGCGACTTGATTGAACATGTCCGCCAGCTTCACGTCAGGGTGATGATAACGTCTTTTGCCGGCAGTGGGCGCGCCAAACTGGATAGCAGCTTGCGGGCACCAATGGAGGCAGGCGAAACACTGCTCGCAGCGGTGTTGCCACGCGGGTTTGCCCTCAACCATCACAATGTTGCCGACGGGACATACCTTCGCACAGGTGCCACAGCTGACGCACGCCGCGTCGGCGTAGAAACGTTGATCCATCAACCGGCGACTTTCCAAAAACGACAACCGCGTCGGCTCCTTGACGCCGGTAATCTTGAGCCAGGCCCACTTTCCCAGGCTTTCGTTGAGATTGAAATGATCCGCAATCCGCGTGGCCAGATCGGAAGTGATTTCAAAAGTCCCCACGGTCCTGGCGGTGACGGCTCCGGCAATGCTTTCGATCTTCTGCGGCGCGGCGGCCAAGAGCGCCTGTTGAACTTCGAGGGGAATCTCTCTGAGCGTGAAATTGTTGAAGAGATCTTTCATTCTGGGCGGCGGCGTGAGGTAATTGTAGGGCAGATGCACCCCAAAGCCGGCGGCGAGTTGCCCGCCGCGCGAACGGATAGACTGCGCCAGGTGCGTCACGGCGACGCCGGGGGTATCGCCAAAAGTATAGACGCCAAAAATATACTTTCCCTCCAATGCCGTCAATTTCTCGACAAAATGTTTGAGGATCAAAGGAAGGCCCTTGTGATAAACCGGGAAAACAATCCCCAGCGCATCAGCGCCGGGGGCGATGCTTTCACGGCTCATCAGCGCCGGGATGGGCAGGAGCTCCCCTGCTATCTTCGCCGCGAGATCGCGCGCTACTGCCAGGGAATTTCCGGTACCCGAAAAGTAATAGATTTCCACTTTATCCAAGCCGGCCAGAGAGTTCCTGCCGCAACTCGGTGATGGCGGCGTCGGCGGCCAGCACCCGCCCGTAAGTTCCGTTGAGCGCCGCCAGGAACGCCGCGTGGACGTCGGCGGCGGCCACCGTCCGGTCGTCCAGCGTCAGGTCGCGGGTGGCGCAGGCGTCCTGGACGATGCGACAGGCAAACCCGTAGTCGGTCGCCGCACGCACACCTGCGTCCAGGCACATGTGCGTCATCATCCCGGCCACCACCAGTTGTTGAACATCCAATTGCCGGAGCTGCTCCAGCAACGGCGTCTCACGAAAGCTGTTGGGGTAGTGCTTCTGGATGACGACTTCGCCATCCAGCGGCTTCACCGAGGAATGGATGGCGGCGCCCGGCGTATCGGGGACGAAGAACGTCGCGCCAGGCCGGACGGCCAGATGCTGGATGTATACAACAGGCAGCCGGCGTTCACGGAAAAACGCCAGCAACCGTCCGGCGACCTGGCCGGCAGCTTCACTGCCCACCAGCTCCATCTTGCCGCCGGGGAAATAGTCGTTTTGGATGTCAATCAAAAGTAGTCCTATGGTCATTTTGTGCGCTCCTTCGAAAATAGCCCGCTCACGCGGGGGG
>DAOUFX010000233.1:0-2792 GCA_034429675.1 Anaerolineae bacterium
CGAGCCGGTACCCCGGCTCGAAAAAACACTTACCTTTCCATTTTATTCGACTGGATGGGGGGCGCAAGCCGGCGGTGAAACCATCGCAAAGAATTTTTTAAGGTCTGGCTTTCCGGCCAACTGCCTCTATAATCATAGCGACTGGCTTATAGCGGCAGCGCTTACCCTGCCCTCCGGCTAACCGCTAAAACCTGAAAGCTAACTGCTTTCTCATTGGAGCGTTAAAAGATGGATTATCGCATTTTTGTCGTCAGTGCGCCGGGGCTGGAAGAGATCACGGCGCGGGAGCTGGTTGCGTTGGGATTGGCGCCGACTCCCATCGCCGGCGGGGTGGAATTTGCCGGCGCGTTGCGCGATCTTTATCGCGTCAATCTGCTGTTGCGCACGGCCAGCCGGGTGACGGTGCGCCTGGGCGAGTTCTATGCCGCGGCTTTCTCGGAGCTGCGCAAAAAGGCGAGCCGGCTGCCCTGGGAGCGTTATTTGCGGCCCGGACAGCCGGTGGCGGTGCGGGCTACCTGTCGCCGCTCCAAGCTGTATCACTCCGACGCCGTGGTGGAGCGTGTGGCGGGCGCTATCGCCGACCGGTTGGGCGCGCCGTCGGAGGTGGTGGGGTGGGATGAGGAATCCGCAGATGTTCCTCCGCAGCTGGTGATCGTGCGCTTGTTCAACAATCAGTGCACGATCAGCGTGGACACGTCGGGGGCGCTCCTGCACCGGCGGGGGTATCGCCAGGCTACGGCCAAGGCGCCGTTGCGCGAGACGTTGGCGGCGGGGATGTTGCTGGCGTCCGGGTGGGATGGGCGTTCGCCGCTGCTCGATCCTTTTTGCGGCTCCGGGACGATTCCTATCGAGGCGGCCCTGCTGGCGCGGAACATCGCGCCGGGCAAGGAGCGGCGCTTCGCGTTGATGGACTGGCCCGATTTTGCGTCCGGCGAGTGGGCGGAAGTGCGGGCAGCGGCAATCGCTGCCGAGCGCGAGTCTGCGCCGCCGTTGCTGGCTGCGGACCGCGACGCCGGCGCTATCGGTGCGGCTGAGGCTAACGCCGCGCGCGCGGGCGTCGCCGGTGATATTGCCTTCGCCTGTCAGGCCGTGTCGGCTATCGCTCCGCCGTCTGGGCCGGGGTGGGTCGTCACCAATCCGCCTTATGGCGTGCGCGTGAGCGCGGCTCAGGATTTGCGGAACCTCTACGCGCAATTCGGCCACGTCCTGCGCGCGCATTGCCCGGGCTGGCAGGTGGCTTTCCTTTGCAACGATCCCCAACTGATCGGGCAGACCCGCCTGCGACTGGATACCTCTCTCGCGTGGATCAACGGCGGTTTGCGCGTCCGCCTGGCGCGGGGCGTGGTTGAGAGCGCAGGGCCGGCGTAACCCGGTAGCGCTTGCTGTTGGCTATTTTTTGGATGTGTCCTGTGCCGTGTATCCCAACGCTTCGATCGCTGCGCGCACTTCCGTTTCGGTGAGGCGCGTCTCGTCGAATTCGATCTCAAGGCTCTGGCGGCGATAACTGGCGCTGGCATGTCTGACGCCGGGCAGGTCGTCTTCCAACCCTTCCAGCTTCAGCGCGCACATTGGGCATTCCATGTTCGTGATTCGAAAGACTTTCTTTGTCATAGGCATCTCTACTGATCAAATACGATTTCGCCGGTGTACATTCCCATCGAGCACGAGTAGCGCAGGACGGTGTTGGGCGCCTGCGGCGGGATGTCTACGGTGACTTTGCCGGTAACGGGCAACGTTTCTTCGACGCCGAGCGCGGGGATGACGAAGGCGCGTGAGCAAGAGCGGGTGTTGTCCGTCACGATGTCCAGTTTGTAGGCGACGTTGGCCGCGGCGCGTTGCGTGGCCGGCGCGTAGCCGTTGTTGAGCGCCTGGATCGTCAGGGCTTGCGTGTCCCCGGCAAGGGTGGGGGGCGCGGGCGTGGACTCGGCGACGGCAGGCGTTGCGCCGGTTACGGGCGTCTTCTGCGCGGCCTGCCATAGCCGTGTCGCGCTGATGGGCGATCCCATCAGATTGAGCCCGCTCTCGACGGCGACCAGACCCAGAACCAACACCACGACGGCGACGACGGTCATAAAGGTTCGCTCCAGCTTCGCGCCCAATTTGACGGCGGAGTAGGCCACTGCAAAGAAGACCGGGCTGGTTCCCAGAGTAAATGCCGCCATCAGCGCCGCGCCGCTTGCCGGGCTGCCGGTTCCCATCGCCGTTGCCATCATCGCCTGGGTGACGCCGCAGGGAATCAGTACGGTCAATGCGCCGAGTACTAGCGGCGTAACCGCCGAAGTGTCACGTTTGGCGGTTTTGCGGATGTAACGGGTGAGCGCGGCTGGCGGCTCCAGGGCGAAATAGCGGAAGATGGGGTGGACGTTCAGCATCCGCAGGGCGTTGCCGATCATAAAGATACCGATGAGCACTTGCAACACGGCGCGTGTTATGGCATTGAGCTGCAACACCGATCCGAGAGCGCCCAGCAGAAATCCCAAGAGTGTATAAGCAAGAACCTTCGCGCCGAGGAAGAGCAGAATTGGCTGCGCCACACGCTTTTTGCGGGCCTGCGCCACATCTTGCTCAAGCTGCTGCGCCAGCGAACTTGCCAGCAGTCCCCCCTGCACCGCCAGGCAACTCAGGCCGCCGGTGGTCAATCCTGTTAGAAATGCAATCCACAGATTCGACATTGTTTTCTCCTCTAAAAATAGTCTGATAGTCTTTCGTCACATAGTCGGATCGTCAGGAGCGCCGCCTCTGACGGTTGGGATTAAAGGGGTGTTTTTTGCACGCGGCGTACCGAGTGCAAA
>DAOUFX010000234.1:0-3643 GCA_034429675.1 Anaerolineae bacterium
TTTCGCGGGTGGTTCCCCCGCCCGCGAAAACCCTTCCTTACCCCCCGCGTCAGCGGGCGATTTTCACAGGAGGAACAATGAACCGTATCGCCGTTTTGACCAGTGGGGGCGACGCCCCCGGCATGAATGCCGCGATCCGCGCCGTGGTGCGGGCCGGCATCGAGAAAAATTGGGAAGTTTTCGGAGTCCACCACGGCTACGCCGGGCTGATCGCCGACGACATGGCCATCCTGGGCGCCCGCGACGTGGGCGGTATCATTCAACTGGGCGGGACGACGCTGGGCAGCGCGCGCTGCCCGGAGTTCAAGACGGAAGCCGGGCGGCAGGAAGCGTTGCAGCACCTCACGGCGCGAGGAATCGAAGCCCTGGTGGTCATCGGCGGCAACGGCTCGCAGACCGGCGCGAACGCCCTTTCGCAGATGGGTTTCCCCGTCGTCGGTGTGGCCTCGACCATTGACAACGACCTGTACGGCTCGGACATCACCATCGGCGTGGAAACGGCGCTGGACATCGCCCTGGAATCCATTGACCGGCTCAAGGTCACGGCGGCGTCGCACCACCGCGCATTTCTGGTGGAGGTGATGGGGCGCGACTGCGGCTACCTGGCGCTGATGGCCGGCATCGCCGGCGGGGCGGAAGCCATCGCCATCCCGGAGGTGGAGACCGACCCGGAAATGATCGCCACCGAGTTGCTGGACGCTTACGAACGGGGCAAAGCCAACGGGCTGGTCGTGGTCGCCGAGGGTGCGAAATACAACGCCGCCGGGCTGGCAAAGTATTTCACGGAACATCACGAGCGGCTGGGATTTGATCTGAGGGTGACGGCGCTGGGCCACGTCCAGCGCGGCGGCGCGCCGGGCGCCTTCGACCGGCTGCTTGCCAGCCGGCTGGGCGCCGCCGCCGTCGAACACCTGACCCGGGGCGAGCACGGCGCGCTGGTGGGCATCATCCAGAACGAAATCTGCGCCACCCCTCTGGAGAAGGTCGTCGTCAGCAAAAAGCCGCTAGACATGCAGATGTTCACCCTGGCGAAGATGCTGGCGAAATAGAAAAGAGGTTGCGCGCACGCGGCGTACCGCGTGCGTGCAACCCCCTACCGGCTTTCGAGCAGGACACGCCAGATGTCGTTCACATCCGGGCCGCCGCCCACGACCAACAGATGGCGGCGGGAGGCGCCGAACACGACGACCGGATCGCGCAGCGCCGGCGGCAGCGCCACCTGCGTCGCCCAAACCTCTTCCGTGAGCGGGTCGAAGAGCCACAACCGCTCCTGGTCGTCGCCGCCGGCGAGGTAGACGAGCTGCGTCGGCGGATCCACCACCGCGCCGAGTTCGGCGGTCTTTTGCGGCAATGTCACGGGCAAAACCCGGACGCTGCCATTGAGCCCATCAGAGTCGAAGATCACTTCGTAGATGGCGTCAGTCCAGAAAAGCTCCAGCGAACCGCCGAAAAGATATATCTTGCCGGTGGCCTCGGAATACACGGCGACCGTCTCCTGAATTGCTTTGGGCAGATAGAAGTTCGCCGGCGCCAGCGTTTCTGTCTCCGGATCAAACATCCAAACGGTGTTCAAAATCCCGCCGGCGCACAACCCACCAAACAGATAGATGCGATCCACACCGGGATGGTACACCGCAGCCTGCGACGCCGCCATATACGGCAATGTCGTCGCCAACGGCGTGACCGTCGCGTTGACCGGGTCAATCGCGTAGATCGCAGTCCGCATCCCTTCGGCCACAATCCCCGACGTGCTGCCGCCAAACACGTACACCTGGCCGCTCGTCGGGGCGTAGACGGCGGCAGCCTCGGTCAGAGAGACCGGCAACGTCGCCAACGGCGTGATCGCGCCGGTTTCGGCATCCAGCAGATCCACCGCGTTGGTGATCGTCATAAAATCGCTCTGCCCGCCGACCAGCATCCAGCGATCCAGCGTGGGGACGTAAGCCGTCGCCGCCCCATAACGAGGTTGGGACAGGCCGGCAAAAGCGGCAGGCGTCGCTCCGCTAAAAATGGGGCGCGGGCGTCCGGGTGTAGCCGTGGCGGTCGGAGCCGGGGTCGAAGTTGGCGCCGGGGATGGCGTCGGCGAGAGTAGCGCAAGCGGCGCAACGGGCGGCGTCGCTTCGATCGTGGGCGTGGCGTCGGGAATACAGCCGACGCCGGCACAAACCACCCATAAACCTGTCAAAACCAACCCCAAGCACCGACGTCGGCTCATAGAAACCTCCAATGATGAACGCAAGCGGCGACTATTCACGAGAAGGAATCATCCGGTAGCCAAGAGCGCCGAGAAAATACACCTTGATCAGCCACAGAAACCAGATCAGGGAAGTCAGCGGGAAAACCTTGTGATTCAACAGCACGAACAACAGCGCCAGCTCCAGCAAGATGCCGGGCCGGCGCAGAAACACGAGACCGTCCGGGAAAAACGCCGTCCCGGCCAGGAGAGCAACGGTGAAGGCAACCAGCAGCACCAGCTCGTCGTAAGCGCCCAGGTGCGGGATGAAGAGCAAGAACAACGCAAAACACGAGAATCCCAGAAGCTCGCCAGAGAAAAGGCGCAGCCATCCAGCGGAGGAACGGGTTTTCCAATAGCTAAGCCCCATCACCGCAAGCGCGCCGGCGGCAAAAAGCACCGAAGAGAGAGAGGCCGCCAACTGCGGGCCGAAAACCTGTCGCCATGCCCCGGTGAAATTATTCATGTGCGTCGGAAAGGAAGGCGCGTAATAGGCGGGCAGGTCCAGGCTGGCGTATAAATTGAGTTGCGTTACATAATCGCCGATCAAACCCATGCCGCGCCAAAGCCCCACCGCCAGGGTCGCGGCGCCGACGGCGAGTGTGGCAAGAATCGCATCGGCGCGGAATCCCATCACAAACAAAAAGAGGGCGGTAATCGCCAGGTAAGTGATTTTCATAGATAAACCAAAGAAAATCAGATAGAACAACCAGCGACGCGGCGTCTCACCGCCTTGCCGCGCGCGCAGCGTTTCGACAATGAGCAGAGTGTACAACCCGCAAGCCAGTAGCGGAGTTTGACCGTGGCAGACGGCATCGTACATCGTTGCGGAGAAAACACCTAGGTAAAGCCCCATGCCGTACAACGCAAGGCGCCCCCGATAACGCGCTCGCAAATATTGCGCCGCCTGCTGCCAGGAAAAGAACAACACACCCAGCGAGAACGTCAGCCACACTGTATTCGCCCAAGGGATGCTGAACGTCGCCAGCCAGGCAAACGGCGCCCAGATCAGCAAGGCAGTCGGGTTGACGGCGACCGGCATCGCCGTCCTGATCCGTGTTTGATAGAGGGCCGATAGTGACGCGATCTGAGATTCAAAGCGATAAGGAGAAGCAGTGGCCCCCTGCAAATAATCGCGGACGACGACGATGTAATAGGTAAAATCGTAGAGTCCCGCATCTGGAGAATCCGGCAGCACGTGAACGCTCAACGTGAAATGGATCAACAACGCCATGCCGATCAAAGCAAGCAGGGCCAGGCTATATAGCTTCAATTTCGAATGCGAATAAACCATCTCTCCCCCTATTGAGCGACTGAGAATGACTGCAATACCGGGATCGTCCCTCACCAAGTATAGTCAGGTTTGGTATCTTCTTAAAATCTGGAAGTGGGGGCTTGGGGGCGGGCTGC
>DAOUFX010000235.1:0-6821 GCA_034429675.1 Anaerolineae bacterium
CTTTTGCCGGCGATATCGCCGGCAAAAGGCCCTTTTGAAAATATAGGGCTTCTTTTACTGTCGCAACACCAGCGGCAAATACACCCTGCGCGCCTGCGCCGCCGTGGTGAACTGCCAGCGCGGCCCGGCGGTGACGCTGACGCCGTCGGTGGCGGTGATTTCCCAGAAGTACGTCGTGTTGAGGGCGAGCGTGGGCCGGTAAGTCGTCTGCGTCACGGCAGCGATGACCGGGATGTTTGCCGTGCCTACCACGCCCAGCGCCACGGTGTACGTCACAGGATTGCCGTCGGGATCGCCGCCCTGCCAGATCAGAGATCGTCCGGGGAGAACACCCGTCGCGCCGTCGGCAGGGTTGGGATTGGACGGCGGGTAAGGCGCCGTGTTGGCGGCGTCAGCCAGCAGCAACATCGCGACGTTGTGGCGCACCTCATCCATCAGCGCGGCGTCGGTGAGCCAGAAGAACTCGCCGTTAACCGGGTCGGGGCAGCCCTCCCACTCGCAACCGCCAAACTGGCCGTAGACGCGAGACACCTCCGCGCGCGCGTCCTCGGCGTACCCCCGCGACTCGGCCAGCTGGAACAGCGACCAGTCCTGCAACCCTTGCCGGATCACCTTGAGCCGGTACGAGGGGACCGGGCCATCCATCGCAATCTCTGCCGGCGAACCGACGGGCGCGAGCATGCCGTCGTGATGGCCGGGGTAGATCAACACGCCGTCGCTGCTTTTGCCGAAGTTGTCGTTGTAGCCCCAGGGGGCATCGCTCTCCCACGACACCATATCCCAGAGCAGGAAGCCGCTGGCGTGCTCATACCAACTGCCCCACAGCACAATGCGCGGCTCCACACCCAGCAGCGTATTCGAGGCAAAAGTCGGGAACGGGTCGCTCTGGGCGTTGCTCTCGTAAAACCACAGTTTGGTTCCCTGCGCAAAGAGCGCCGGCCACTCCGCGCGCCCGTATTCCTCCTGATCCTGATACCAATGGTCGTAACAGCGCAAACACTGGCAGAAGATGCCAAGCGCCGGGGTGAGGATGTTGGTGCTCGGCGCCGCCGAGATTGTATCCATCGTCTGCGCTTTCCAGTCGGGATCACCCGCCTGCAACAGCGCCGCATCGGCGGCGATGTCGTCGTAGACCTCCTCGGGGGGCTCGTCGTAGGAGTAGACGATGGTGCGCGTGAACCAGCCGCGCTCTTTGAGGTGCGCGGCCCACGCCTGAGCCAGGGCCGTATACTGGGAGGGCGTGCAGTGCTCCTCCGGCCCCCAGTCAACGCCCGGCGAAAACGGCGAGCCGGTCCAGGTGCTGGGAACGCCATCGCTCCAATAGCTGCCGTCCATATACGGCCCGATCGTCGCGTCGTACTCGCTCCAGTCGGTAGGCGCGTTACAACCGTTGTTGGGGTCAGGCTCGAAATAGGGGCCGGTGTCAATGCGGTGGGCATGCGCCAATTCCTGGTAGCGCTTAACGAGCGCGCGCGCGTACGAACCGTAATCAAGCCAGCAATTGCCGGGGGAGGAACAGTCGTAGGTATCGCGGTGATAGTTGATCACCTCCTGAAAATGCGCCGGGAAATACGTCGTCACCCCGCGCATGTCCGGCAGCACCAGATTCCACACCGTCAACGTCACCGGGACGGCAACGTCCGGTTCGCCCGTCGCTGTCACGGTGATGGCGCCGGTGTAGACGCCGGCGATGGTATCTTCGGGGATGTAAAAATCCACCCACACCGGCTGGTTGCGGTCGGCGGCCACCGCGAACGGCGCCCCCACCCAATGCGTCGTGGTCGTGTAGGGATCAACGAAGGGGATGAGCGGGTCGGGGAGGTTGGGGTCGCCGGTGGGCGAGTTTTCGGGCACCGGCTCGCTGCCCGGCTCATTCTCCTGGACGCCGGTGAAGTCAATGAAAGCCTGGCGGAAAAAGGTGACGTTCGACGCGGCGATGGTATGCCCCGCGCCGTCGCTCAACGCGCCAGCCGTCATATTCACGCCGCTCAACGCACTGCCGGTGGCGCGGACGACAATCTGCGCCGATTCATAAGAACGGCGCGCGCCTTCGAGAACGATGGTGGTGTCCGACCCGGCAGCCGTGGTCGGCTGCACCTTGTGGGCGATGTGCGCGGTCCAGACCAGCATCGCCGCCGGGGCGTTCGGCCCTGACGGGGATAACGCCGCGCTCCCTACAGCCTGGGGAGCCGGCCCACCTGATAGCAGGGTGGCCAGCAAAACGAATACGATCATGAAACGCCTTGTTTTCATCCTCAATCGTCTCCTTAGAAAATAGTCGAAAGTCAAAAGTTAAAAAGTCGAAAGTCCGGAGTTGCCTTCGACGGCCAGGGTAAGGGGGGGGTATTTTTGCACACGGGGTACCGTGTGCAAAAAATACCTTCCATAATCTCTGACATGTAAGCGGAGGGTCAAAAAAAGCTCCGTGCTCTCCGCGCCTCCGTGGTGAAACTCCCTACTCTCGCATCACCAGCGGCAAATACACCGTGAGGTCCGTGGGCATCACGTGGATGGTGTCACTGAGCCAGGGCGTATTGCCGAGCATGGCATCCAATGTGACGGTGTACCAGACGTAATTCGCCAATCCGGTGAGGGTATAGGCGCGCGTGGGACTGATCACCGTGACCGGCAGATGGGCCGTGCCGCCGCCGTCGTAAGTGATGCGCCAGGTGCTCGTGGCGGGCAACGTCGCGCTGATCGTCCAGGTGAGAGCGATGGCGTGGCTCGCCGGCCTGCCGTTCAAGGTCAGCTCGCCCCAAACCGGGCCGTAATCGGCGCGGTAGCTGTCCCACATCTCCTCGGCAAAATCACTCCAGGAGCGCGTCCATTCGCCAACCGGCTCGGTCGCCATATAGCGATCCGCGTAATCGAAGATCGCGTCGTGCGCCCACAGCTCTTTGGCGTCCATGACCAGAGCCGCCAGCAGGAAGCCGTTCCAGGCGTTAGCCGTGCAGCACTGGCGGTAAGGAGCGCACCACGCCTTGTTGTCCGCGGTCGGATCCGTCGCGTGGACGATGCCCCACTCCGGTAAGCCCAGATCGGACGGTTCATACTCCGTCAGATAGCAGCCGCGCAAATCGGGGGCGTGGGTCAGCGCGATGTCACTCTGCGTGACGTAGAAAGTCTGGCCGTCCTCGCCAAACCAGAATTGGCCCGACCCGTCGCCGGGGCCGACGGCCTGCATGGCCGCGTCGCCGAACATCAAACCGGCAAACAACACCGGCCACTTGCGCCCGCTGGCGTGCCCCCCGTTCGGCGGCCAGTTCTCCTCGCCGCCATCCTGGAGAACGCCGTACAGGTCTATGCCCAACTGCAAATAACGGGCCAGCAGCGTTTCTTTCTGAGCGTACGGCAAATCCAGATGCAACATCAATGCGCCGATCCCCACCTCCGTAGCGATCTCCCTGCCGTAATCCGGCATATTCTCGACAGGATGGTGATACCGTCCCACCCAACCTGACACGTGATCAATCCACGGGCGCTCAAAGAGACGCTCGACCTCGGTCATCGCCGGCGTCGAAGCCACCGGCGGCAGACGATGGAGCAACCCGGTGTTGATCTGGCTCTCGTTGAAACGGATGCTCTTGTCGCTGCCGCTATACGGTGGGCGGAAACTGCCCGCCGGGGCCGGCGCGTCCAGAACAGTCAGGATCGCCGCCGTCTGCAACTGTGGGCGCGCGCCCTCTTCCTCAAGGCTGATCGTCGAGACCAGCGAAGAACCGGGCGGGACCACCAGCGCATTAGCCGCCGACAAATCCTGGCCGCCGGGGCGGGCAACATTGAGGGCCGCGTCGAAATACGGCCCGTAACCTTCATACATGGCCGAATCGTAGCCCTGCATAACGCCGCTCTTCGGTGAGGGATTGATCATCGAGCCGTTCATCACCCGGGTGCCGCTGAGCACCGACGCGGGCGAGATCGCCGTGATCGTCACCGGCCCGACCACCCAGTAGTCGCCGTTGGCAAATTGCCCGCCCTCGTACTCGCGGTCGAACGTCCAGGTGATGCCAAACTGCGAAATCTGGCTCAGCGCGTCGGCGGGCTGCGCCGGGGTAGCCGCAGCGCTCACCCCCGGCTCCGACCGCACACCGATCAACAAAACGAACAAAAGAAACACCCCAAACAATGCGCGAATTTTCGTCATAGCTCCTCCAAAGCGGGTCAGCGGGTCAGCGGGTCAGCGAGTCAGCGGGTCAGCGAATTGCCATTGTAACTGTACAGGTGCAACGCACTTCTTACGCTTTTCAGAGCGTCGTTCATAGCACAGACACCGTTTCTGATTTGATGCCCAAGTGCGTCGCACCTTGACCTGTATAGCCACTTGCCATTCGCAAATCAGCGAGTCAGCGAATTACTCTTCACGTTTCACGCCCCACCCCGTCTACCGCCCGCCCCTACTCTCGCATCACCAACGGCAGGTACACCGCGATATTCGTGGGCATCACGTGGACGGTGTCGCTGAGCAGGGCCGCGCCGTCGAGCATGGCGTCCAGCGTGACGGTGTACATCACATAGTTCGCCAGCCCGGTGAGGGTGTAGGCACGCGTGGGGCTGACAATCCCCGTGATCGGCAGGTAGGCTGTGCTGCCGCCGCCGTCGTAGGTGATGCGCCAGGTGCTCGCGACCGGCAGGGCGCCGCTGACGCTCCAATCCAGGTAGATCGTATGGCTGGCCGGACGGCCATGCAGCGCCAACTGCGCCACCGGCTGCGCGGCGAACTCGTAAGCGCCGATGTCCGGCGCGCTGCCGCTGTAACCGTCGTTGATGCCGGGCAGAACGACGCCGGCATCAATCAGATCGCTGTTGGCGTCGAGGTGGTAGTTGCCGTCGCCCGGCGCGGCGAAACCCGGTTCGACGGCCAGCCCGTGCATCTCCAGCCCGGTGGCGGATTGCAATTCGGCCAACGTGTTCAAATGCCGGTCGGCAAGAGAGCTCCACCAGGCCAGTTCACCGGCCTGCGAGGTGTACAGGCCGTCGTAATCCAAATTCAATGGCTGTTCGGGGTTAGAATTGTAGAGAGCGTACTCCGTCCCGGCCCAGATGTTGTTGCGGGCATAGATTCCCGTCCACGATCCCGGCGATTTGATGTCCAAACCGCTGCTGCCGGGCAGAACGGCGTCGGCGGTGTTGTGGAAAAGATACATCATACCGGACTGGTCATAACCGCTATTGAACTTGAAAGAGAGTCCGGGATAGTCATTGTTGCCCCCGCCCGTGCGATAGATCAGGTTGCGCACCGCGTAGACAGGGCCATCGTAGACCGGCGCCAGCGAAATCCCCGCCAAGACGTCGTGAAACGTGTTGCCCCAGATGCGCAAGTTGCTGCAACGGCCGTCGGCCTCCATCCCGTCGTCGCCCACGCGATAGACGAGGTTCTCGTAAACGTCGGTCTCGTTGGTCGCAACGGCAGACGACTCAGGGCAGGCGCCGAAACCATCAAAATAGTCGTGGAAGGTATTGTAGCGGATGATGTTCCCCCGGCCGTCTACCGGGTCGTAAAAGCGCACACCGCCCGTCTCCAGTCCGCTGCCGTCTTTGACGCCGTCCCAGGGCCAGTCATAGTCCGTGTCATAGAACTCGTTGTTCTGGATGACATTCGCCTCGGAAGCAAGCTTGATCCCGATGCCCAGATCGTTGATGGCGAAAGTGCAGTCCTGTACCAGATTCCAACTGGCTTCCCTGAAATAGAGCGCCTTGGCGTACTCGCCCTGGCCGTAATGGCGAAAGGTCACATCGAGGAAGTAGATGTAATTTTGCGCGACCTGAAAAGCATAGTTGTAGCGCGAGACGACCATCGGCACGCCATTGGGATCGGCGTCCCCGGCCAGGCGCACGTAGAGGGTGGCGCCGTCGGCGTAGAAGCCGGGAGTCTCCCAGATGAGATTCTGCAAATCGCTCAGGCTTTGGTACGGGTAGAGCCGCTGCCCGTTCGCCGTGACCAGATGCGTGTCGGCCACGTTGACCGTCGTACGATACACGCCGCCGCCCTGATCTGTCCAGGAGAACGTCGCCGGGTCGCCGCCGTCGAAAATCGCCGGCTCGCCCGTGTGGCTGCGGATGACAATCGGCGCGCCGGCTGCCCCGGAACGCGGCAGGCTCATCTCGCCCTGAGCATACACGCCGCCGCGCAGCACCACCTCGTCGCCGGCCTGAGCCTGATCCAGCGCCTCGGCCAGCGCGCAGGGCGTCGCCAGGCTGCACGCGGAGCCGGCGCCGGCGGGAGCGGCGTAGTACGAATGCGCCGGCGCGGGAATCACGATGTCGGCGCGCGTCGCCGCCGAACCGGAGGCCTCTATGCCATCCAAAACTCCAGCATCGGGATCGTCAAAAATCACCAGCACGTCGTAGGTCACGCCGGGAGTCAGCCCAAAAAGACTGCCGACAAAGCGCGTGGCGGACACTCGTGTGAGCGGATACCCCTGCTGGAGAACGCCGCCGGCTTCGCGATACTCGACCGTCGCCACCGCATCGCCATCGGGATCGTCGCTCGCGGCGACGTTGACGATAACGCCCATCGCGTGGAAAGTGCCGTAGAGTTCCAAGGTCGCCGCGGCCTTGAGCACAGGAACCGGCCCCCTCGCGCACGACAAAATGGCAAGCGCCAACAGACTTTTCCAGAACCATCTCGCAGATTTCATCAGATGCCTCCTTCGGAAATAGCTTTTAGACGTTGGCTATTAGCCTTTAGCCAGAATCGCCGCTGACGCGGCATGGTTAAAAAAGGAGTACTTTTCGTGCGGCGATACACGCACGAAAAATACCTTCAAAAAAAGTCCGCTAACGCGGGGAGTGAAAGGAAGTTTTCGCGGGCGGGAGTACCC
>DAOUFX010000236.1:0-5065 GCA_034429675.1 Anaerolineae bacterium
TTTCGCGGGCGGGGGTATCTGCCCGCGAAAACCCTCCTTTATCTCTCTGACATAAAATAGCTCGCAGCTGACGCAACGGAGGGTTAAAAGGAAGTGTTTTTTTTCGTGCGGGGATACCCGCACGAAAAAACACGCTACCTTATGTTGCTACAATACCACGACGGCAGCACGGTACCTATCCGAAAGCTAACAGTCTGCCAAGAATCTTTCTGGACAGCCGGTAAAAAGCAGGTAGAATGCCCCATTGGAATGGCTCAGGAACAAGAAATGGACTTTGACGGAGAGACGCGCCGGGTAACGCGGGCGGCAGTGCTGATTTCGATCGGCAACGTCGCCAGTCGCACGTTGGGCCTCGTCCGCGAAATGACAAAATCCTACTTTTTTGGGGCGGGCGGCGCCGTCAGCGCTTTCGATGTCGCGTCCCAGGTTCCCACGATGTTCTACGACCAGCTGGTGGGCGGCATGCTCAGTTCGGCGCTGGTCCCAATCTTCAGCGACTACGCCCAATCGGAAGATCATGCCGAGCTCTGGCAACTGTTCAATTTTCTGCTTTCGCTGATGACCATCATTTTGGGCGTGGTCGTGCTGGCAGTAGAAATCTTCGCGCCGGCCATCGCGCGCATCCTGGGAAAGGGGTTGGATCCACAATACCTGGACCTGTCCACCCAGATGATCCGCATCACGGCGCCGGCAGTCTTTTTCTTGAACGTCGCCGGCTTGCTGGCATCCTCGCTCTACGCCTTGCAGCGATTTACGTTGCCGGCGTTCAACGCCGCCATCTACAACGCGGCGCTGGTGCTGGTGGTGATTCTCTTTGGAAAAAGTCCGCTCGAAACGCGAGCGCTGGCCCTGGGATTGCTGGTTGCCAGCATCGCACAGGTCGGATTCCAGCTCCCCGGCTTACGCGGCGTCAAACTACGCCTGCACTCACCGTTTCCGCTACACCCGGCCATTCTCAAAGTGGGGCAATTGTATTTACCGATCGGGCTGGGATTGCTCGTGGACCAATTCGCGGTCGCCCTCAGCTTCAACCTGGCGTCACGCACCGGGGAGAGCGGCATCGCCTGGATGAAGTACGCCGCCACCCTCATCCAATTCCCACTCGGTCTGGTGGTGACGGCCGTCTCGGTGGCCATCCTGCCGACGCTGTCACGCTACGCTTCCTCCGCCAACGAGACCGCTTTCCGGGCAACGTTGGCCCAGGGGCTCCGGCTGGTGCTCATCCTGGTGCTGCCGGCAGCCGTCGGATTGCTGGTGATGGCCGAGCCGCTGGTGGCGCTGCTGCTCCAACGCGGGGAATTTATGCCGTCCGACACCCTGGCGACAGCCCAGGCGTTGCGCTTTTCAATCCTGGGGTTGGTCTTCGCCGCGTTGGATCAACCCCTGATCTTTGCCTTCTATGCGCGCAAAGACACCTGGACTCCGGCGTTGGTGGGGGTAGGAACGGTGATTTTCTACATCGGCATGGCGCTGCTGCCGACGCAGTTCCACAGCCCGCGATTGGGCGAGCTGATTCTGGCCAACTCGCTCAAGTTGACGGCCCATGCCCTGTTGATGCTGTGGCTCTTCACCCGCAAAGTGGGAAACCTGAAGCCTTACCACGTGGGGCGAACCACGTTGTTATCATTGCTGGCTTCGGCGGTTATGGCCCTGCCCATTGCCGGCGCGCTGGCTTTGCTCAAAGACATGGTCCCGCCCGGATCGGTGGGGTACCTGATTCGCATCGTGGTTGCCGGAGGACTTGGCGCAGGAATCTATCTGGGGTTGTTGCGCTTGATGGGGCTGGAAGAAATCACTTTGTTGCGCGAAGCCCTGCGCCGGCGTGGGATCATGAAAGTGTTACCGGGAGAATAGGAACGGGCATGGTAAAAAACGGGAAGATACGGCGTATCTTGAAAATCGTTGTGCTGATCGCTTTTCTGACCGGTTGTGCAACGTCCGGCCGTGAGGTCTCCAACGGAATGCAAATCGTCGTCCTGTGGCACACATTCACCGGCGACGAAGCCGAAGCCTTGCAGTCATCGGCGGATCGCTTCAATGCGGCGCACCGTGGACAGATCGTGCTGATCACAGAATACCAGCGCGACATCGTCGAGAAACTCGCCGCGACCACGCCGGAACATCACCCGGACTTAGTCGCAGTGTGGCCGGAAGATGTGCCGGGCTTTATGGGCCTGGGACTAACGGTGGGACAGAAGCAGTGGGGCGAAGATTTCCAAGATTCGCTCAGCGACATGCTGCCGGTGGCAAGAGCTCTCTACACATTCAATGGAGATTTGCAGGTGCTGCCATTGGGTCTGGCGACTTATCTCTTGTACTACAACGCCGACTGGCTGGGCGACCTGGGATACAACCCCACAACGGCCGGTTGGGAAGACCTGCGCCGCGCGGCCTGCGCGGCTTCCGACCCCCTGGCCGACCAGTTGGGGCTGGGGATGCCGGCGCAGCCCGGGGTGCTGCTGGCCTTTCTGGCGGCAGGCAACGCGGACATTTTCTCAGACGGCGCCTACCGGTTTGCCGATGAGGCAGGGCTACAGATAGCCGGCGGACTCAACGAAGTCCTCGGCGGGACCTGCGGATATGCGAACGATGACCCCGAAACGAGCATCGAGCGGCTGGGCGACAACTCAACGGCAATGATTGTGGAATCGAGTTTGCGCCGCCAGGATGTGGAAAAAGCCGTGTCGAAAGGACGCAACTTCACGATAGGGGTGAGTCCACTTCCGGCGTTTCGCGGCAGCGGGAGCACCTTGTGGTACGGACCCGGCCTGATGCTTATCGCCCCCGAAGGCGCGCGCCGCGACATAGCCCTGGAGGCGTTGGCCTGGTTCTTTTCGCCGGAGGCGCAGACAGAGTGGGACCATTTGACACATTACTTGAGCGTGCGCCGCTCCTTGCTCACCCAACAGGCGACGCTCTCGGACGCTACCCCCCTGGAAACGCAACTGTGCAAGATTGCGTTGCAGTCTGCCGAACGCGATACGGCGGTAGCCTGGCCGCCTTACACCAACAAGATGGAGTGCCGGGCCTCTCTGATGCGAGCGCTGCTTTCGTTGGGTGGTCAATCTGTACCGGGCGCTTATATCGAAGAGGCAGCGACGGCGTGCAATGCAGGCATACGAGGTCAACCATGAATTATCTCCCGTGGTTACAAACGGCCATACAAGCGGCGGAAGAAGCCGGCGCGTTTTTGCGTGCGCATTGGCGACAGGCGCATACGATTCGCCAAAAAGGATTCCGCGACATTGTGACCGAAGCCGACATCGAGTGCGAGCGCATCATCTTGACCCGCCTGCGAGCTGCGTTTCCACAACACGCGGTCACTTCCGAAGAGTCGGGCGCCGACGCTGGCGATGCGGACGTTCGCTGGATGGTGGATCCGCTGGACGGGACCACCAACTACTCCCGTGGCAATCCCAATTTCAGCGTCACCATCGCCGCCGTCGCAGGGAATCAACCGGTAGTGGGCGTAGTGCTGGATCCTTTACGCGGTCACGTATTTGCGGCGACGCATGGCGGAGGGGCAACCCTCAACGGCGACCGCATCCACGTCTCGGCAGTGACCGATCTGGCATCCGCCATTTTTGCGGTAGATTCCCCGCGCAACCCCGACGAGCGCCGCAAGATGTGGGGCTACATCGGGAAAATGTTGCGCTATGGGCAAACGATGCGCGCGTCCGGATCAGCGGCGCTGAACCTGGCCTACGTTGCCGCCGGATGGATTGACTTCTACATGCACCTGCACCTCTTCCCCTGGGATCAGTCGGCGGGGGCATTGTTGGTGCAGGAGGCCGGCGGCGCTCTGTCAACCGTGGCCGGGCAACCGTGGACGCCGTACCGCGCCGATCCGTTAGCGGCGGCCTCCCAGGCGTTGCTGGACGCTTTTCACCAGATACCGGCGGAAGATTCGATATGAACGAAAAAAAGCGTCGTGGAACACGTCATCTCTGGAGATGGCTGGCGGTCATGCTGCTGATGCTGTGCCGGCGAGCGCCGGTTGCCGCGCAAGCGGATCCCGCGACGGAATTTTACTTTCTGCTTAACCAGTCGCGTCTGAACGCCGGCATATCGCCGTTGGGCAAATCCACATTGCTGCAACAGGCCGCGCAGCGCCATGCCGAAGACATTGCGCAACGTGGGGTGACATCGCACGAGGGCGCCGACGGCTCCGACTACCGCCAACGTATCCGCAGCGCAGGATACCATGCGTGGAACGATGGGTTGATGGTCAATGAAACGATCTGGATGGGATTGGGCTCGGCAGCCGACGCGCTTAACTGGTTTATCAACAGTTCGGAATGGGTGTTGCTGGTTGAACCGCAATATCGGGAAATCGGTGTGGGGTACGCCGAAGACGGCCAGGGCATCCACTATTTCGTCATCGTCCTGGGGGCGCGCCCAGGCGTGATCCCGATTTTCATCAACGATGCGCAACAGGCGACCGATTCACCGCAGGTGGCCGTGCGTCTGACCAATGAAGATGCCGTGCCGCTTGGAGAAGGGACCTGGATGGGCAAGGCCATCGAGGTGCGGCTGAGCAACTCCCCCGAATTTGGCGAGACGCCCTGGCAGCCGTGGGAACGGCTCTTGCCCTGGGCGCTTGCCGGGACCGAGCCGGGCGACTACGCAGTCTACGTCGAGTTTCGCGATGGCGCCGGGCGCACGGCAGTCGCAGAGGCATTGATACGCCTCGTCTCGCCCGACACCGTACTGCCCACACCCACACCGCATCCAGACATTGCGCCGCTGCCCGTAGAGCGCACAACGCCTCAGACGAACCTCACACCGACCGGCGCGACGCCTTCTCCGACGCCTTCTTCGGCGGCGCCTGTCGTCAGGACCCCAACCCCACCCCAGGCGGCGCAGCCAACCTGGACCGCGCTCCCCGTCGAAGAGAGCGAACCTTCGACCGAAGAGCCGCCGGACTGGCCCTTGTGGGCGGCTTTTGTGTTACAAGGGCTGGCGCTTTTCCTGGGATTTGCAGTTTTCCTGCGCCGCCGGTAAAGTTATCGCGAAATAAGCCGTCAAAAAGCCCAGCACTGTGTGCTGGGCTTTTTTATGGGGA
>DAOUFX010000237.1:0-2552 GCA_034429675.1 Anaerolineae bacterium
ACTGCAAAAACCGGGATTTTAGCGACGAACCTGCTTTATCAGACGCCTGCGCCATCGGGATTAACTGCGTAGCGCAGGCGCGACGTAAAAATCCCGGTTTTTTCCGGGTTTTTGCAGTGCGCTCATGCGTGTATTCAATGTATCTTCATCTAAAATATGATAGTGTGGCACCTACCGTAGGATCTCAGGTGTCTAAAGGTCAGTACATTGCTCAGGTTGATAACACAGGTGCGCATTCTGATGGACATCATCTTCACTTGCAGATTGTTGTGAATCCTGAGTGTAATGCAAAGCTTGAGGGATCGCCTTTCGTAGATTCGGAGAATAGATCACGTAATCCGGAACTGTGGATAGAACCTTACGCCTACAATTCCACACAAACCGCGACAGTTATAGGGAAGGTAACTGATGCTAGTGGCAACCCCGTTAGTGGTTTGCAGATTCATGGACTATCCAAGCCGGCAGGTGCAACTTACGGGACCTATGTTTGGTCAGAAACATATCCAAATACGATCTGGGCTAATCCTGATGATTTGTGGGTAGAGAACTGGGCCACGACTGATGTTGCACCGGGTATTTATCATTTATACGCACGTCGACCCGATGGCTCCCTTTACAAAGATTTAGGGGAACATACTATTTCGGCGGGTAAAATCACTTACGTGGGCCTTTACTCTAGTTATTTGCCGGACTTAAAGGCAAATTATCAAGGTCAGACCTCCTCAATCATAGTTCGTAACAACAGTGTTTCAGAAGGCGCCCAAGTTAATACGACCTTTTTCTTGTCCAATGGGGCATGGGGATACCGTCATAGAGTTGACACAATTGCTCCTCAAAGTACTCTTGTTTTCTCGCCTCCAACAGATAGTCCAAATCATAGTTTCTATGGGATTGCAGTCATCTATGCCAGTCAAAATATATCAGTGATTGTAAGAGATCAGCATAATGATGAGATTACTACTTACAGCACTCTCAAGGCTGTCGGCGGCGCGCTCGGATGGGAACAGGCCGGCAGCACGCTTTACGTTCCGGTGGTCAAGAATAATTATTACGCGCGCTCTACCACGCTCAATGTTTTCAACGCCGGAACTGCCGGCACACAGGTCACGGTTGCTTACTATCGCAACAATGGTGAACCTCGAGGTTCGGAAACTTTTTACTTGCTCCCCAACGGGCGCCGTGACTTTACTTCTGCTACTTACTGCGACGCCGGTAATTCCTATTATTGCGCTGCGGTGATTTCCAACAGCGCCAGTCAGCCGCTCGCCGCCATTGCGCAGGAACTCAACGTCAATGGGTTGTCGCCTGCTGCTTATAATGCTTCCTCTGCCGCCGGTAGTCCCAACTATGCGCCGGTAGTCAAGCGTGATTGGTACGGGCAGACTTCGAGTCTTGCCGTACATAATCCCAATAACGCTGCCGTCACTGTCGCCATCTCTTACTATCGTCGCGACAGCGCCGACATGTATGGCAATGGCAGTAGCAACATTCCGGCTCATGGAACTACTATATTTCGCGTCCCCGATGAGGCTGGACAGTTCATTGGTTCGGCGGTAGTACAATCCACCGGAGGGCAGCCGCTGGTCACCACCCTCTACGAGTCTGGCAGCAATACATACAAATCCGCCAACACATTCCTGAGCGGTGGGCCAACGAGCACCGTTCCGGAAGTGAATACCACCTCGGGTCACACCACCGGCGTGACGGCGCAGAATGTCGGTAGCGCCGCATCAAGCGTGACCATTCTTTACTACAACGCCAACGGCGCGTTGACGCAAACCTATACCTATGCTAGCCTTGCCCCCAACCGGATGCACATCTTCAGCGTCGCCGGCGGCGACATGCCTGCCAATTTCTCCGGTTCCGCCGTCGTTTCGTCCGCGCAACCCCTCGCCGTCATCGTTCACCGCACCGCTCCCGGTTCCGGCGATACGCATGCGACGTATAACGGCAGCTTGCCGTAGCCAAAATCACCGTCAGGAAAAGGGCGACACCCAACAGGTGTCGCCTTTTTCATTGTGATGCCCCCAAAAAACTCCCCTATCCGCAAAAACCCTAACCTCATCCCTAACTTTCGTTAGAAGACACCCCCCGCGTTTGCCGGTATCCTTGTGATTGTAGTCAGCAAGAGTCAGTCCGAAATCACAATCAAAAAGGAGACAGGAAATGTTTAAGAAATTCTTTACCCAAACCCAATCGAATCGTGGCGTTCGCGCGCTGGTCGTTGCCGGAATTTTGCTCAGTCTGGCCGTTCAGAGCGCTTTGCAGGTGCGGGCCGAAGAAATCGCGCAGCCGGAAGGCACCTGGGTGGCGACGGAAGGCACCTGGGTGGCGGAAGACGCCCCGGCAACGTGGGTCGCTCCTTCGGTAGAGGGCACCCAGGTGGCGGAAGAAGCTCCCATCACTCCCAACGGCGCGCTTAGAGGGAGTGGGGGTATTTAGCTTCCTCCCCGTTCCTGGAAAAAACACTTGCGTGGGCGAGAAAACTCGCCCACGCAATCTTATACCTTTCACAGCAGAGAGTAAATGGAAAGTGTTTTTTGCACGCGGGG
>DAOUFX010000238.1:0-17119 GCA_034429675.1 Anaerolineae bacterium
ACTGCAAAAACCGGGATTTTAGCGACGAACCTGCTTTATCAGACGCCTGCGCCATCGGGATTAACTGCGTAGCGCAGGCGCGACGTAAAAATCCCGGTTTTTTCCGGGTTTTTGCAGTGCGCTCATGCGTGCATTTGCTTTTTCTTGCAGTTCTGGCTACACTATCCGAAACCTGTAATATGGAGATTCGCGATGAAAATTACTCAACTGAATGTGCAAGGATTTCGCTCGCTTCTGAGCACCGAATGGCGTCCGGGCGACTTGAATGTAGTTATTGGTCCGAACGGCAGTGGGAAATCCAACCTACTTAAAGTGTTGGAATTGCTCTCAATTTCGGCGCAGGGGAGGTTGGGGGATCGAATTCAGCGCGAAGGAGGAATGGAACCGGTTGTGTGGGACGGTCGAGAACCACGAGTTGCCTTCACTCTGAGAACTTCCCCGCTGGAATCCGATCGTGATCCCATCCGCGATAGCCTGACTTATGAATTAACACTATCGCGTTTAGGCACGTCCAGTGCTTACCGTGTGGAGCATGAGCTTTTGGGGAACTACTATCGTGTCGAAACAGGGGAAAGGGATCAACCCTTTAAATTGGTAGAGCGTAAATCGCGCTATGCCATGGTTTACAATATGGAAGAAGAGGGACTAACTGCGCCAGATGAATCGGTGCCAGAAGAAGAAACTCTCTTATCGCTAGCCGCTAGCCCGTTTACAGCAAACCGCTGGATCACGCTCTATCAAAGTCATCTAGCCAGTTGGCGTATCTACCACGATTTCCAGACCAGCGCCGAAGCGCCTATACGCCAGACGGTATTGGCGCGCAAAGAAACTTCGGTTGATCCTAATGGCGCAAACCTCGTCGCGGTTTTGCACACACTCTACACATCCAGCCGTGAGTTCAAACACGATTTGAACGCAGCGCTGCTGGCAGCTTTTGGCAATGATTTCGAAGAACTGCTTTTCCCCCCGGCGGCTGATCAGCGAATTCAATTGCGTGTGCGTTGGAAGAGCCTTCAGCGAGAGCAAACTACCGCCGATCTTTCCGATGGTATGTTACGTTTCCTGTTTTTGATTACTATCTTGGCAAACCCCAACCCGCCCGCACTAGTTGCTATTGACGAACCGGAAATAGGTCTTCATCCCGCGATGTTGCCCATTATCGCCGAATATGCTGCGGACGCCGCGTTGCGCACTCAAGTCATTTTCACTACTCATTCCGCAGAGTTCCTGGATGCTTTCCACGACATAGTTGTCCCTACCACTACGATCGTCAATTGGGAGGAGGGAAAAACTCAGTTGCAGGTAGTGGATGAAGTTGATCTGGCTTACTGGCTCAAAGAATACACTATGGGGAAACTCTTCCGTAGCGGCGCCTTAGAGGGATTGGTATGAAGTTTATCTTTTTGGTTGAAGGGTATACTGAACAAAAAACCATCCCCGGTTTTTTGAAACGTTGGTTGGATACGCAGTTAAAACAAAAAGTTCGTATCAAGGTGGATCGTTTTGAGGGCTGGGCAGATTTGGTTGCGGATTTACCCAGAAAGGTTCCTATGTATTTGAACGGGTCAAATGCCAGGGATATTGTCGCGGTGGTCGCGTTGCTTGACCTATATGGCCCGACATTTTATCCATCACATTTAACCTCTGCGCGTGAACGACAAGAATGGGCTGTGAAAGACCTCCAGAGTCGAGTCAATGAAGACCGGTTCCGTATGTTTTTTGCAGTTCATGAGGTGGAAGCTTGGCTGCTCAGTAATCCAAGGCTGTTCCCCGACGCGGTTGCACGTGCTTTGCCTGGTAAGATTTGTCAGCCGGAAACGGTTAATTTTGATGAGCCGCCAGCGAAGTTATTGGAAAGACTCTATTTGGAGAAACAAAAACGACGCTACAAGAAGGTTACCAATGGCAGTGAACTTTTTTCTAAGCTTGATCCAAACCTGGTTTATGAAAGGTGCCCATATTTTAAGCAGATGATGAATGATCTGTTAGCATTGGCCAAAGGCGCCGGCTTGTGAACTCAGTCCAAGTGAGCAATGCCAGACGCGGGGACGGCGGAGTTAGTCCCCGGCGAGACATCCGACACGTTTACGCGCTACATCGCGCGGATTGCACAACTGACTAAATAAGCGTAACGGCCACCCAATTGAGGTGGCCGTTACTTTTTTTACTCTTCGGTTTCCTGGCGTTCTACCCACCGCTGATATTCGATCATCTTTGCGATAAACTGCTGCCCTTCGGGGGACAAGGTCGCAATTTGTCGCGCCAACTTTTCGGAAGAATCATCCGTGGAGGAGTAGTAGCCCGCTAATTCCAACAGAATTTTCTCGTCGTCGCCGAAATATTGAGCGATTTTCTGTAAACGGTCAATACTCGGCTTGAATTGACCGTTCATAATGCCGCTGATGTAGGATGAAGAAAAGTTCAACGCTTCGCTCAGCGACAGGGTGCTGTGACCCATGATGCGCATGCGCGCCAGTAAATAATCTTTTAAGGATGTAAATTGCTCCACAAGGCCCTCCCTGATTTAAATTTCTCCTCCTTCTTCTAGCATATCTTAGAATTTTTTGCTGTCAATAGTTTGAGTGTACAAACTTATAGTATGGCTTTGAGACGCTGCAAAAAATGCAGCAGAGCGACAAAAAAACTCCCCAGAGCTGATGGTGTGCTCTGGGGAAATCTTGTAAGTTTGAATAGAAAAGTATGTATTTCCGCTATACGTTTTTACTGTTGATAAGTGGTCTAATCAACAGTAACGAGTTTTTTAACCACTCTTCAATTCTCCAGAAATCCGTTCAATACCCGAATTGCCGCAGTGATCCTGTCCCATACTCGATTGGACAACAGCACGACGCGCCCGGAGTTCAGTTGCCGCATTGTGACTTACGGATTGGCAACCTCCATCAACGCAAGATACGCCGCATCAAACGCATCTGTGGGAGATTTGGGTGTTCCACCTGGTTCGGTATAGCCGTCGAGCAAGCGCAATAACGTCGCGCTATCTACGGCCACCACTCCACCGGTCGCGGCGGCGCGTTGTGCGCGCTGGCGCAGAGTCGAGATGTCCAGGTTATTCTTCATCATCGGCATCCTCCAGATTCCGCTCCAGGTAAGCCGCGGGATTCTCGGCTTCGGCGTCCGCTACGTGAGTGTAGACGCTGGTCGTTTTGATATCTGCGTGGCCGAGCATCGCGCTGACGGCGACGATGCTGGCGCCCAGGCTGACGGCGTGCGTCGCCGCCGCGTGCCGCCAGGCATGGCATGAGACGCCGGGGCGATAGACGCCTGCCGCTTTTTCGGCCTGGTTGACGATGAAGCGCACACCGTTGGTGGACAGTCGTTGTCCGCGCGTGGCGTGGCTCAAGCTGACGAACAAGGCGTGACTTTGCGCGTGACTTTGCCGCACGTTCAACCAACGGGCGATCCATTCTTGAGTGCATCCGGCTAACACGACCACGCGATCTTTGCGTCCTTTGCCTCCTCGGATGTGTAACCGGTTGCCCACAATATCAGACACGTCCAGTTTGGCGACCTCCGAGACGCGCAGCATTTGCAAATAGAGCACAATGAGAATGGTCTTGTCGCGCAACCCTTCGACGGTTTTCACATCCGGCGCGGCCAGCACGCTCTCGATCTCCTCGCGGCTGAGGTAGCGCTTGAGGATTTGATCGCGGCGAGAGGTCTTAGAGCGCGGCGGCTTGAGGCCGGCGGCCGGATTGTCCGTGCGATACCCGCCTTGCTGCGCAGCTTCGTAGAAGCGCCGGAGGGCAGCCAGCTTTGCGCCGATGGTCGAGCGCTCGTAACCTTGTTCGGCCAGCCAACGCCGATATTGCGTGAGGTCGTTTTTGGCAGCTTGACCGGGCGCGATGCCGTTTTCTCCACACCAGGACACAAACTGCTGAATGTGTCCCAGGTAGGCGCGGATGGTGTTCTGAGCGGCGTCACCCTCGGCCACGTTCAGATTGAGGAAGTCCGCGATTTGTTGCAAGACTTCCGCTTCTGCGACAAGGCGGTTATCAAAAGGCGACAATACCAGATCGGCGCTCATGCGGCCTCACCTCCCACGATCATTGCGCGTTGAGGTCGCCATTGGCTGGGCCAACGCCGGGCGGCGCTGCGGGTCATTGCGCGATGGCGCTGCGCCAGATCCACCGCAGCGGCCATAAAGCAGTTTTCGCGGTAGGCGCGCCACTCGCCGAGCGTATCCGCGATGAAGTAATTCCCGCCTTCTTCCACCACCAACTGACCGTCACGTTGCAACTCGCTAACGAGCACCGGAATGTCGGCCGGCGCGACCTGGATGGTAGCGGCCAGCACCTCGGCAGTTTGCCCTCCCTGCTTTCCGGGCAACAACGCAAAAAGTAAATTCGTTTTCGCAACACCGACGATATTGATCATTGTTCACCCCCGAAAATGTTGTCTCCCCCTTCATACTCTTCTGGGAGAGGTTTGCTTACTTGAACAGGAAAACTATCGAGATTTTAGAAAGTGCTGTGGAGTTATGAAGATAAGAAAACACCCTGGAAATTGCCTTCCCAGGGTGTTTTCAAAACTTCCTCCTTTCGTCAGGATAGGCCAACCTCAGCCACGTCTGTAACCGAGGCTTCTTCGTAGTACTCCGGTGTATTGTCGTCGCTTTCCACCTTGCCCAGAGCGCGCAGTTTGGCCGTCAGATCACGGCATGGTGCGCCTTTGACTCCGTTGACTTGGATGGCCGTCTGGCCTTCTTTGTTGATCGTGATGATGATTTGCATCGCCGTTCTCCTTACCACTGTGTCGTGACTACCTGAATGTCGCCGTTGTCCTGGTAGACAACTTCGGCGGTCAGACCTTGTTCCGTCGCCCAGTTCAGGGCGAAAGCCAGGCCGTATTGCTGGATCAGCGGATTGACCAGCCCCTCGCGCATCCCATAGCGGTTGAGATCGTAGTCGTCCATCAAGACCTCGTAACCTTCATCGGTCTGGCGAAACCCCATGTCCGCGTGCGCGACGTATCCCTGGGCGCGCAGACTCTCCTGCGGGACGACGATATCGGCGCGGGCCGAGTCCAACCAACCGCGCAGGGCCAGGCCATCTCGATTCTGGCTCACCTGGTAAGTCAAATTCAGCGCTTCGAGCGCCGCCAGGATAAACGGCTGTTCCTGAAGTTGGGTTTTGACTTTCATGTAATGGCTCATTTTGTCCTCCTAATTGTGTGCTGTGGATAGAACAGAAAGATGGGTAGGATTTTAGAAATCAGAACTCCAAAGCCGCGACCCGTTCTGCTGAACGGTAACCCGTCGTCTGGCGGCTGCTGGCCGGTCGCGCGCGCCCGGCCCAGGTGCGCATTCCCTCGATTTGTTCCTTCATCGTCGTCATTGAGCAAACCGTTTCCCGTGCGGCGGCTACGAAATCCGCCGTGGTCGCATCTGCCTTGCCCATGCGGTTGGCGTAGGCTTTGCGCAGCCCGGACTTGATCACCTGCTCGATCTCGCGCCCGGAGAAGTTCTCCGTGAGCTGCACCAGCGCATCCACGTCATACTGCGCCGCGTCGCGACCGCGCTTGCGCAGGTGGATTTCGATGATCTCGCGCCGGGCCGCCGTCGTGCTCCCCACCACCGCTGCCCAGGGCCTTCTCGATCTCGTCAATCCAAAGCACACAGGGCGCGACGGCTTCCGCTACCTTGAGCGCATTGCGCGTCTGCATCTCGCTCTGGCCAACCATCCCGCCGAAGATCGCGCCCACGTCCAGGCGCAGCAGCGGCCGGTTCCCGCCGGCGATGGCCTTCGCGATCAGCGACTTGCCGCAGCCGGGAACGCCCACCAGCAAGACGCCTTTGGGCGGCTCGCTGCCGAACTGCGCGGCCTCGTCGGTGTACGAAAGTTCCGCTTCGCGCGCCCACTGCTTGGCCAGGTCCAGCCCGCCGATTTCGGCGTAGTTGCCGGATTCGTAGTACTCCAGCGCGCCGCTCTCCTTGATGATTTCCTTCTTGCGCGCCAGCACAAACTCGATCGCGCGCTCGTCCAGGGCGCGGTTGGCGATCGCGGCCATCGAAAGCACGCTGTCGGCCTCGGTGACGGTGAGCCCTTGCAGGGCGTGGATCAGGCGCTCGCGCCCGCCGTTCAGGGTCACGGAAATGCCATCGGGCAGTCGTCCGATGAAGGCGTCCAGCAGCATTCCCAGTTCTTCGGCGGTTGGCAGAGGGAAATCCACCACGGCGATGCCCTTTTTCAGATCGTCGGGCACGTCCAGAGTAGGGCTGAGCAGAATCACCGTCTGGTGGCGACCCTGCAAGGCGGCGAACACGTCACGCAGAGCGCGCACGACGGCGGGAGTCTTGAGGTAGGAATGCATATCCCGGAACAGGAACAGCATCGGTTTGCCGTTGGGCAGCGCGTCGCCGGGCTTCCCGGCTTCGATGACGGTGAGGATGGCTTTCACCGGGTCTTTGGTGGCAGGATCGGCCTTGTAGCCGTCTGCCGGCGCCGGGTGGGTTTGGGTCAGGCCGGTGGTGATGGCCCAGGTGTGCAGTTCCTTCTTCTGTGCGAAGGCGATCTGCTTGACGAGCGCCTCGACGCGGGCTTCTTCGTGGCTCTGTACGACGATGATCGGGACTCGCGCCCGGATCAGAATTTCGAGTTTAGCGGTTACGTCCATTTCTCTGTCCTCCTGTATAACGGTTGTTATAGGGATAGGACAGAAAAACCCTGCGGGTTTTAGAATCGCGTGGAAATACAACTGTTGAATATCAAGCTATCACTTATGTTTGGCGTCCGACGAATAGAAACCCTGTTTCAAGGGTGAACTCATATGACTCTAAACGACTTGAATTGATGTTAGCCCGATCACCAACTGCAATACGGCCTATCATTCAATTGGCGCCCAAGCAATAGTTGTGATGACATAGCCTGGAATCGAATAGGTTCTCGCGTCGCCGCTCTTGTTGTCGGTGACACGGAGTTGGTTGTCATTAAGCGAAACTTGATAATGATAAGACTCCAACTCCTTTGTCGTAGATACCACATCAAGTTGACTTATAATCAGGCAATCAGCCGAGTTACTACATATTTTTTGTGTCAGGTCGCCAACAAGGTCATGCGCCTGAGACGTACTCAGGATCCATTCGCGACCATCTGCAAGCGGCAATGTGCACTGACTAGTAAGTTCCAGTCCCGAATCAGTCACATCATAGATACATGGCCCCATCGGATGTGACCAACCCACTTGGCAAACAACCGTCCATGTACTCACATCATATACTGTCCACCGATGCCCAGGCTGATCATGGCCAGTTTGACAACTTTTCATCACGAAGTATTGCCCATCGGTTGACCAAATCGCTGTAGCGGCAATCTGAGCACTGGGGATATGGTGCTCATCACCTCCGTCGGCGCGATACACAGCCGATGTGTAGCCATTCCAGCAGGCCATTCCATGACTGTAGTAAGCAAACTGTGTGCCATCTGGTGACCACGCGAATTGCGGACAACTCCATTTAGACTCTTTTAAATGCCTTAGCCTGACAAATCTGTCATACTCAAAGCTCACCAGGCCTATGTCACAGGTCACCTCGTCAGTGCCATCATACCAGGAATCAGCCTCACATGCTCTTACGAGAAGTTGCTCGCGTACAGGCAACTGAATCAATCCATCCCTGACATCAACCATTGTCAGATCGATGATCTCAGTTGGCGCTGTATCTGAAACCAAAGGGGTATTCGATGCAACAGGCGAAAAAATGTCGACTGGCCGACAACCAGTTATGACCGATAAAACAATCACAACTTCAAATACCTTCTTCACTTCTCCCTACCTACAGCCCATGCGGGCTAACAAAATTTCGAACGATTCACCTCCACTGACATGGAGATAAATACATCTTACCCCACGTTCCTCAAAATTCCAACGCGCCAGCGCGCGTTTGGATTCCGGGATGGGAAACAGGAGGCTCCGCCGGCTGAGGCGGTTCAACCGGCGCAGGCGGCGGCGTTGACGGCGCGGGCGTCTGTGGTTGGTCGTCGGTGCGGCTGAGGGCGGGCTGGTAGATGTAGTCTCGCTGGTAGCGTTTAAGCTGCATCTGCCGGACCAGTCCACGGGCGCGGGTCTCGGACGTGCCGCTGTAGTACACTTTCCGTTGCAGCTTGCCGGCCTTGCGAAAGGTGTCCCACTTCCCCCACTCGCCGGCCACCGTCACCACGCCGTTTTGCGTGATCGCCGTGATGATGTACACGGCATCATCACGGCTCGTCTCGTTTCTGAAGATCAAGCGCAGGTTCATCGTTAAAACTCCAGTGCGCCGGCGCGGGTCTGGATGTCCGTGCGCTTGAGAATGTCGTCCACCTGTGCGTGGGTCGCCTCAATGATCTGCCCCAGCGTCTCGACCACGTTTTCCACTTTGTAGGCCGACTGCCCTTTTTCGACCACCGGCGTGCGCTCCAGGTGAGCGTCCAGGTCATTCAGCAGGCGCTCCAGATCGCCGTGATCCTGCAAATGCCGCCCGCCCATCATCTGAAACAGCTCGCGTAGCCCACGCGCTCGATCGGCGACCTTGCCGCGGACGTGGCCGTTTTTGTTGATCGAGTCCAGCACGGCCTGCGCGCCTTCGGCAATCTCGTTCATCAATTGGTGCAGCATCTCGTCCAATGGAGAGATGGTCTGGTCGAGTTGCGCCCGCGCCCGCTCGACTTCGGCGACGCGGATGGCTTCGTTGCGCGTGCGGATGGTGCGCTCCTGTTCCTGCTCCTCAACGCGCAGGAGGTGTTGCTGTAGATACTCCTGCTGGATGCGGGTGGCGGCTGCGGATTCGACGGCGCGCGCTTCGGCCTGGCGGGCAGCTTCGATTTCGAGATCGGCCTGGGTGAACAGGACGGCGGTCTTGTACTTAGCGCGGATGCGGTAAGCGATGTCGTCGCGGGTGGGCATCTGCTCCAGGACGTTGGAGACTACCCAGTCCACGTAAGCGTCTTCGTCGTCAGGCCCGAAGACATACCCACCGGGCAACACCAGCGCCGCGCCATATTCGTAGGAAGCCTGGAACGTGCGCCAGGAACGTCGCGCCAGCGAGCCGTAGTACGTGGCGTTTTCATCCACAAACTCGTCGTAACGCTCGACGCCTTCAGCGCGCAGTGTTTCCAGTTCGGCCAGCAACTCACCCCAGCGGGCCAGGAATGCGTCGTAGGCATCGAAGGAGAGCCATTGCCAGGGACGGAAGGCTTCCAGAGCGCGGGTGAAGCGATCGGCGCACTGCCGGATGCGCGTCTCGATGCTCGCCAGCTTCTTTGCGTAGTCCGGCGCGACCAGCAGCTTGGCGCCGGCCTTCAGGCGGCTGTTGTTTTCGTCGTCGGTCTTGAAACCGAGTTCCTCCCACTTCAGCGCGCGGGAGATGATGGACATTCCGTAGACGCTGATCGAAATGAGCAGGCCGCCGTCAAGCATTTCCCGGATGTCGGCGGCGATACTGCGCGGCGTCTCACCGCCAACGCGTTGGGTCGCCTGATCTTTACGTTCGTCTAAAGTCAAAAGCGCTTCTACCATTGTGTAACCTCCTGTGAGCTTACGATCATAAGCACAGAACAGGAACGCCCGCCTGTTTTTAGAAGTGAGGAGGCGTGAGTTTGCCGTGAGTTGGACGCAAAAAAACGGGCGAGAGGATCACTCTCGCCCGATAGGTAGCGTTTTGGCTACCCGGCGAAGGCAGCGGCGCCGGCGGCGATCTCGTCTTCGACGGACGGCGGCGCCGGCTTGGGCTTGCGCGCCGCGCGCTTCGACTTCGCGCCGGGCTTGGGCGCCGGATGGGTCTTCACTTCCACGGTCGCCTCAGTCGTCGCGGTCGTGTCGGACTGCGCCGGCGTCTCCTGCGCGGGAGCGGCGGCGACGCTGTACATGGCTCCGACCAGCTTCCGGGCCACTTGTTGCGACTCAGGCGTCACCGGAGCGAAGAAGTAGCGGGCGCGCGGGTGCCGCTTGAATCCGAACCCGGCCAGGTAATCGCGCAAGGTCGCGTACAGGGCGCCGGGCATCTGCGTCGTGTGAACCTTCAACGTGCCGTTGTCCTCCACGGCCTCTTTGACGTATTGCTGGTACGGGCCAAAATCCACCTCTTCCAAAGTCTTGCCGGTCAGTTTCTCAATTTTCGTGTTCATCGTAACCTCCGTAAAAGTGTAAGTTTAGGATGTAAAGAGTACAGGAAGAGGCGTTCGTTTTTAGAAGCATACGGGAAGTTCCTCAGGCGTCACGACCAACTCACTTTCCAGCACCGGCTCGCACAAGGCCAGACCGTCGCGTTCGCACACGGTCTGGCGGCAGAGGGCCAGATACTTGCAGTGGCCGCAGAAAAAGGTCGGATCGTGATCGGTCACAGGTGAGCCATAGGCCCAGCCACTCGGTGTAAGCAATGGGTACGTGATGTTTTCCATAGTGTTATGAACCTAACTCGATAGACGACACACAAACTGCCGGGAGCGGTCGGCTCCCGGCATCCGTCACTTGTCCAACACCACCAGCACCGTCTGCACTCCGGTGCCGCTCTCCTTGAAGGCATCGGCGGGCAGGTCTTCGTACCAGCCGTTGTGTTCCTCTAAGAATTGCCTGAACTCCGTGTACTTGCGCTGCTGGTTAAACTTGATCGCCGGACTCATAATGCTGACCAAGCGCCCGCCCGGCTTGAGCAATTCGTAGGCGTGTATCACGTGTCCCACGTCCTGACCTTTCTCGAACGGCGGGTTCATCACGATCCGATCGTAGCGCTTCCCGTTGTGCTCTTTGGCGGCGCTGCGCACCAACGCGGCGTTCCCGTCGTATTTGAACCCCAACGCTTCCCACGTGTACCAGTTGCGTTTGAGGGTGGGATGCAGCGGGACGACGATCAGGCCCACTTCGTTGACGTAAGGCCCGTGCTGCCAGAGGATAAGGGCGTTCTGCATTTCCGTCATAACTCACCTCCTATTTGTGGTGATTAGAACAGAAAAGGAGGCCCGTTTTTAGAAATTGCCGGATTGTTTTAGCGCCCTGATCTTTTCGCACAGCCGGGCGTTGCGCTGCTGCACCTTCGCGTTGCTGATCGCGATGCCGAGCGCTTTGCGGTTTCCAACCAGCACGACCAGCCGTTTGGCCCGCGTGACGCCGGTGTAGAGCAGGTTGCGCTGGAGCATCACGTAATGCTGCGTCAGAACCGGAATCACGACTACCGGGAACTCCGACCCTTGCGATTTGTGGACGGTGAGGGCGTAGGCGTGCTTGACCTCGCCCAGGTCGCTTGGCGCATATTCGTGGGCCTGGCCGTCGTCGAATTCGATCCACACGGTCGTATCGCCCTTGTCGTTTTTGCCGATCCTGACCACGCGGCCCATGTCGCCGTTGTAGACGTCCCGGTCGTAGTCGTTCTTGATCTGGATGACCCGATCGCCGACGCGGAAGGTGCGCTTGCCGTGTTGCAGTTCGGCTTTGTCCGGCTCCGAGGGATTGAGGGCTGCTTGCAGGCGCACGTTCAGGGCTTCGTCACCGGCTGCGCCGGCGTGCAGCGGGCTCAGCACCTGGATGTCGCCGGGAGCGACGCCAAAGGCGCCGGGAATGCGCTCTGTTGCCAGATCCACGATCCAGTCGCCGGCCGTTTCGGCGTCGGCGGCTTCGAACAGGTAGAAGTCGCTGCCTGCGCCGTTCCGGGCGAACTGTGGCATCTCGCCGTGGTTGATGGCGTGTGCGTTGGGGATGATCAGGCTGGCGTCTCCTTGCCGGAAGATGTTTTGCAGGCGCGTGACCGGGAAGGTCTCGCTGACGATGATGTCGCGCAGGACGTTCCCAGGTCCTACCGAGGGCAGTTGATCTACGTCTCCGACAAAAACGACATGCGCGCCGTCCGGGATGGCGCGCAGCAGGCAGCGGGCGAGGGAGATGTCCAGCATCGAGGTTTCGTCTACGATAACCAGTCCGACGTCCAGCGGGTGTTCTTCGTCGGCGAGGAAGGCGCCGGTCGCCGGGTTGATTCCCAACGCGCGGTGGATGGTGCTGGCCGGGTAGCCGGTCACTTCGCTGAGGCGTTTGGCGGCTTTGCCGGTGGGCGCGACTTGCATGACGCTGTGGTCGTGGGCGAGAGCCAGGGCGACGATGGCGTTGACCAGGGTGGTCTTGCCCGTGCCCGGCCCTCCGGTGATGACGCTCACTTTTTGGGTGAGCGCCGTCCAGATGGCGGCCAGTTGTTGTTCGGTGTAGGCGAAGGCGACCTTGGGCATGTCCTGGAAGACGGTAGTCCGGGAAAATGCCTGGAAGGATAGCATTTTCTCGTCCGCGCTGCCGGCGAGGCGCAGCAGGTGTTCTGCCGTTTCACTTTCGGCGCGGCGCAGGTTGGTCTGGTAGATGGCCGCGCCTTCCTGGACGAGCAGGTCTTTGTCGGCCAGCAGGACGGTGAGTTGTTGTTCTACGGCGTGAGGCGCTGCGTCGGCCAGCAGTTGTTGGGTGGCGCGGTCGAGCAGGTCGGCGCGTTCGAGGTAGCAGTGACCTTCGTGGGTGGCTTGTTCGAGTGTGTAGAGCAGGGCGGCCCGGATGCGCTCCGGGCTATCGCTTTGGAAACCTAACCGCATAGCGATGGCGTCGGCTTTCTTGAAGCCGATGCCGTCTATGCGCGTGAGCTGATAGGGATCGCTGCGCAGTTTGTCCACGGCGGCGAAGCCGAACTCGTCGAAGATTTTGCGGGCGTAGCCGGTCGCGATGTCGTGGGCGACGAGGAAGGCGAGGATGTCTTCCAACGCGGCGCGTTCGTGTTGGTGTTCGCGCCAGCTCTTGGCGATTTCGTTGGCGCGCTCCCGGCCGATCCCAGGTACCTGGCGCAGGGCGTCCGGGTTGTCCATCACTTGCGCGGTGGCTTCGCCGAACTGTGCGACGATGCGCCGGGCCAGCTCCGGGCCGATGCCGTAAACGACTTCTTGCAGGAAGATTTCGAGGGCCGGGCCGCTTTGCGGCGTCTGCGTCTGGTAGCTCTTGACCTGGAACTGCCGTCCGAATCGCGGGTGGTCGGCCCATTCGCCCTGGACGTTGATCTGCATTCCGGCGACCAGTCCCGGCATGACGCCGACGATGGCGACGGATCCGCCGAACGGTGTGTCGGCGGCTTCCAGGCGCGCTACGGTCCACCCGCTTTCGGGTTTGCTGAAGTGGATGGCATCTATTGTGCCACTGAGAACGTCCATTGTTTTCCCTCTGAATGTTTGAATACATTCAGGACAGGAAAAAGCGCCCGGATTTAGAATCCGGGCGCAGGCTTTTACAGCGATTGTAGTTCTTTGTACAGTTCGGCTGTGTGCCCGGCGCAAAAAAAATAAAGCGTTGAGCGCTAAGCCGGCTCCAGGCAAGCCGCGCGGTCATCCTGTCCTGCCTGCAACTCGACGGCGCTTGGATCTGCGATCGTCTGATCGTCTTTGCTCGCTTCTTTTTCACGAACTGCCCGCCCGCGACGGGCGAGTATTCTGAGCGCCTTGACAACCGGTTCTAATTCGTCATGATTATCATCCATAGTGACCTCCTATACGAAAATGTTTTCAGAACAGAAAAATCCTCCCGGTTTTAGAAATGGGGTCACCGTTTTGGTTTGTCGGCGTCCAAATCAATGGGAGGAAAACTCATTTGAAAGCCTTGATTGGGTTCGACTTGCCAACGCAATGCACATCACGGCCAGCATCTTCATCAACGACGACGAAAGCGGCCTACACGCCGATTACGACGACTGGCTGGAAACGTTAGCGCCGCACGAACCGGTCAGCCGTTATCGCCACAATCGCACCGGCGAGGACAACGGCGACGCGCATCTCAAACGGCAAGTGATGGGGCGTGAGGTCGTCGTCGCCATCACCAAGGGGAAACTCGACTTTAGCCCGTGGGAACAAATCTTCTACGGCGAGTTCGACGGGCGGCGACGGAAACGGGTGTTGGTGAAGATTATCGGGGAGTAAGCGCGGAGAACGGAAGCGTAGTCAATCGCAGCGGCGGGTCGAACGGGGGAAACGTTGAGGTTCAAATTTTCGATTGGCTTCAGGGTTCCGGTCTGCATCATAGTTCCCTCAAGATGGAATGCAGATTTTCCTATGATGCCACCCGCCCATCACAAGCCTATCGCGACCAGGTCGCAATTATGTCGCAAAGAGAGGGTGGAATTTTGACAAAGCCCCAAAAGCTATATACAATCTCAAAAAAACTGGGCTATGCTTTTGTATCGCCAACCAAATTGTGATGAAGAGACTCCAACGGTTGACGGATTAGGCCACGAGGCAGGTTTTTAGAGGGGTAGTTATGACATTCACTGCACTGGATCAAATAGACAAATTGCTTGCATATTGGGGCAGTGATTGGGATTCCAATGAAGATTTTTATTTAACGACTCTTGTCCCAAGTATTGCACGGACTGACGCCTCTGTGGATTTGACTGGGGAAGAGAGAAAGATCGTCGTCGAATTGCGAAAATTGCTTTCAGACGATGAATGGTCGCAGTTGCCCACATTGATCGCTCAACGCCGCGTTCACAAGCTTAAGGAATTAATTTCGGATCGCCAACGAGCGGAACAACGCAAAGAAGTTGAACTTGAACGGAAGCAGCAAGAAGAACAACGGCGCCAAGTCGAGGCGGAAAGGTTAGCGCGTAAACGCGGATTGCTGGCACGAATTGAGGCGGCTTTTATCTCCAATTTCTTATCTGCCGATGCAGTTCGCGCGGCAGATCCCGATGCAGAACTACTTGACGAGCGCGAATATGGAGAGATCAAGAGTTACTTCGTACGCGACTGGGCTACCCGTGAACTTTCTCTGACACTCGACGAAGAACAAGCAGCTGCGGTAGCCGCAACCGGGTGCGACATCCAAGTAACTGCGCGGGCAGGCAGCGGTAAAACGCGAACGCTTGTTACACGAGCCTTTTTTTTGCAGAAACACTGTCATATCTCGCCACATGCACTTCTTCTCTTAGCTTTTAACAGAAAAGCCGCAAAGGAGATGAAGGACAGGCTTGCTCAAGTGCTTGGAGAAGCTTTACCTCATGTGATGACCTTTCATGCCCTTGCCCGTGCGATTGTTGATCCCCCGGAGAAAATGTTATATGACGATCTGTCCGCAGCTCAATTCGGTCTCAGCCGCGAGATGCAAGAGATTATTGACACCCATCTTCAGTCTACAGACTATCGAAACCGTGTTCAGGACCTCATGCTTGCTTATTTCCGTGAAGATTGGGAGCGGATTATAGACGGTAAGTTCTATCTGGCTATGGATGAATTCCTGAACTATCGGCGCTTGTTGCCGCGTGAAAGCCTAAAGGGCGATTACGTAAAGTCCTTTGGTGAAAAAGTTATTGCCAACACGCTTTTTGAGTATGGTGTTGAGTATTATTATGAAAGTAACTTCCCCTCAGGTGATGGTAACTACCGACCAGACTTCAATATCCCTGATGGTGCCGGCGGCGGTGTCATTATCGAATATTTTGGGCTTGAGGGAGATGCTGATTATGATGAGATGTCGCAATGGAAGCGACGATTTTGGGCTGAACGCCCTGAGTGGCAGTTTCTTGAATTTTCTCCGAGGAATTTTGCGGGTGGGCAGGAAGCGTTTGTCCGACTTTTACTTCAAAAACTAAAACAAGTTGGGGTCTTGTGTCGCCGCCGATCTGAGGAAGAAATCTGGGACCTTGTCAAAGTGCGCGCAATAGATGGATTTACCAGAGCAATGAGTAATTTTATTGGGCGTTGCCGCAGATGCAATTTGATCCCCGAAACTCTTGAGACGATGATCGCCAGGCATACCCTGTGCTCCTTTGCTGAAAAGTTGTTCTTGAAGATAGGTGTTTCCGTTTATCGTAGTTACCTTCAGCGTCTCGCCGAAAATCAGGAAGAAGACTTCGATGGTTTGCTGTGGCGCGCCGTGGCGCGGATTCGTGAGAGGCAAACCCAGTTTGTGAGAGACAAAGGGAGAGAGTACGGCAATGTGGCACAATTGCAGTTCGTGCTTATTGATGAGTTTCAGGATTTCTCACCCATGTTCTTTGCGCTTGTGGAGGCTATTCGGGCAATCAATTCACACGTAAAATTCTATTGTGTCGGGGATGATTGGCAAGCCATCAACGGGTTCGCAGGATCGGACTTGCGTTATTTTGAGAATTTCGCCGCCTATTTTCAAGACACCTCACAATATCACATTGCCACCAATCACCGTTCTCGCAAAGCGATAGTAGAAGTCGGAAACGCCCTCATGAAAGAGCATGGGCCAGCCGCCAGACCCGAACAAGACAATGGGGGAACAGTATGGTTATGTGATCTTGATAAGTTCAAGCCTTCAGCCTCAGAACAAGTCAGACATAATAAGGACAAAATCACTCCGGCGTTATTGCGGTTAGTTAGTAGATTCCTGGCTTGTGCGCCGAATGTAGTGATACTCTCTCGCCGGCACCATATACCCTGGTATATCAAATATGATAAAACGATAGAGAGAATTATCGACCCCCTTGACCGTTTCCTGGCGCATATTCATTCATTTTTGCCCCAGGAAGATCGTCAACGAGTTACGATCTCAACCACCCATAGCTATAAAGGTCTTCAACAGGCAGCCGTGATCATATTGGATGCCATGACCAGAAGCTATCCCTTAATTCATCCACATTGGATATTTCTGCGCCTTTTTGGTGATACCCCCCATTAACATCGAAGCTGAAGCGCGCCGACTTTTTTATGTTGCAGTTACGCGAGCAGTGGATTCACTGGCGTTGATAACAGAGCAGCGCATTGCAAGTCCTTATCTCGCTGACATTCGCCATCACATACAACTGGCGCCATTTTCTTGGGCCAACTTACCCCCCGCGCCGTCAATAAACTACACCCGCTTGGAAATTCGTGTGTCCGGCACACAATTTCATGAACATAAAAGACATATCCAGCTCAAGAACGCCAAATATCGTTGGAATGAAAAAGAGAAGTATTGGTATAGGACCGTGATGGCAGAAAACTTCTCGTTTAACGAGCTCCTTACACAACCGTGGGTCAGTAACCATATTACAGTTGAGGTCTATTCTGAAACAGGAGAGCTGCTATTGAGTCGTCCTGGCGCATGATTTTGAGTCATCAATGATGAACGTGATGGAATAAAAGGAAGTGTTTGCGCGGGCGGGAGTACCCGCCCG
>DAOUFX010000239.1:0-37664 GCA_034429675.1 Anaerolineae bacterium
AGTCTTCTCGCCCGCGAAAACCCCCCTCTTTACCCCAGCGTTAGCGGTTCATTTTCGAAGGAGCGGATTATGAGACGAGCAATTTTCACCTGTGTGCTGGCCATTGCGTTGATCCTGGCTGGATGCACGGCGACGCCGGCGCCGACGGCGACGCCGGAGGTCGAGGAAGCTCTCGCGTCCAACGTCTCGGTCACGGGGAAGGTGACACCCGCGGTGTGGACGACGGTGGGTACGCAGACCGGCGGCATGGTGGTTGCCGTTCTGGTCGAGACCGGCGACGCGGTGGCGGTGGGCGACGTGTTGGTGCGTTTCGACGACGCCGATGCCCGGCTGGCGATCCAGCAGGCCGAGGCCGCCGTGAAAGCTGCCGAAGCGCAGGTGGCGCAAGTTCGACTTAAACCGAGCCCTGAAGATATTGCGGTGGCGGAAACGCAGATTACCGCCGCGACGTCCGTCATTTCGCAGGCCCTTGCGCAGCGTTCGCAGCTGTGGGATGGCTCTTGGGAGGCGCAGATTGCCGCCGCCGAAGCCTCGATTGCCGCCGCGCAGGCCGAGCAACTGGTCGCCCGCCAGCAGCACGACGACACGATGAAGTGTGAAACCGTGAACGGTCAGAAGATGTGCCCGCTGCTGGGCACTTACGAGGAGCGGGCGCGCTTTGCGCTTAACGCTGCGGATACGCAAGTGGCGGCGGCGCAGGCGCACCTCAAGTCGTTGCAGAGCGGGCGCAATGCGCAGATACGCATCGCGGATGCCGCCGTGGCTGTCGCGACCGCGCAGCGCGAGGTGGCGGCGGCGCAACTGGCGCAGCTCGACGCCGATGTCGCTCCCGAAGTCATCGCCGTCGCGGAAGCTGCGGTGACGCAGGCGCAGGCGCAGCTTGACGCGGCGAAGGTGGCTTTGACGCGCACCGAGGTCCGCGCACCCATCGCGGGTGTGGTCGGGCAGGTGGACGTGCGCCTCGGCGAGTTCGTCGCGCCGGGGATGTCGCTGATCACGCTCGGCGACCTGACCACGCTGCGGGTGGAGACCACCGATCTTGACGAGATTGACGTCGCCCAGATTGTGGAGGGGCAGGCGGCCGTGTTGACCTGCGACGCATTCCCCGACCGGCTCTTCGCCGGTCGCGTGACGCGCATCGCGCCGATGGCGGATGCCGGGGGTGGGGGTGTCAATTTCACCGTCATTATCGAGCTAGATCAGCCCGAAGCCGGTTTGCGGTGGGGAATGACGATGTTTGTGGATATCGAAAAGCAGCCGTAGCAGACGGGGGAACGGTCGAGAGCCATGGTTCTCAAAAATTTGTTGGGGCGCAAAGTGCGCACGTTGTTGACCACGCTGGGCATCGCCATCGGTGTGGCTGCCGTGATTACGTTGGGGGGGCTGGCCGACGGCTTCATCCAGGGATACGGCGTGATCGCGGGAGGAAGCGGCGCCGATTTGCTGGTGGTGCAGGAGGACGCGCTGGACATCGCATTCAGCGCGGTGGATCAGGACGTGCGTCCCGTGCTGGCAGGTTTTTCCGACGTCACCCAGGTCGCGGAGATGATTTACACCTTTGGCGAGACGGATAGTTCCCCCTATTTCATTGTCTACGGTTACGATCCAGATAGCTTCGCCATGGAACATTTCAAGATTGTAGAAGGCACAACGCTTGTCCGGCGTGGGGGCAAGCGCGCGGGAAGCCCGCTGCTCCTGGGACGCAGTGCCGCCGATGACCTCAACAAAGGCGTCGGCGACACGCTCCGGATCGCCGCGACCGTCTATCGCATTGTGGGCATCTACGAAACCGGCGAGCCCTTCGAGGACGGCGCTGCCGTCGTTTTGTTGGAGGATGCCCAGGTGGTGGCCAACAAACCACACCAGGTCAACGCTTTCTTACTCAAGCTGCGCCCGGGAACCGATCAGGATCAGTTGCGCGCGCGCATCGAGCGGCGCTTCGCTGACCTCACGGTGTCGCGTTCCGCCGATTTTGTGGAACAGCAGGACATGTTGAAATATGTTTCTGTTTTCACCTGGGTCGTTTCGTTCGTCGCCATTCTCATCGGCGGTGTGGGCGTGATGAACACGATGTTGATGAGCGTTTTTGAGCGCACGCGCGAAATCGGCGTACTGCGCGCGGTGGGTTGGCGGCCGGGGCGCGTCCTGGGCATGATTTTGGGCGAATCCCTCGTGTTGAGCCTCCTGGGCGGCGGCGCCGGCATCCTTCTGGGGATGTTGGGCATGCGCGCCCTGGAGAGCACCTCGGCCTATGGCAGCTTCACCAGTGTGACGCTTTCTCCGATGCTTCTTGTGCAGGGTGGGGCCGTAGCCTTGGGATTGGGGCTGGTCGGCGGCGGGCTGCCTGCGTGGCGAGCGTCGCGCCTGCTCCCCGCCGAGGCGATGCGCTATGAGGGCGCCGGGTCATCTTCGGCGCGCCACACGCGCTCTTCCGCGTTTCGCAACATCATGCGCCAGCCTGTCCGCACGCTTCTCACCGTCGTCGGCATCGGCATTGCGATGATGGCGATGATTTTGCTGGGTGCGATGGGCACGGGGATGATGGACGCCGTCACCGGGTTGGCGGTGGGGGTGGGCGCGCATCTCGTCGGTACCCAGCCCAATTCCTCGGCGGACGTGAGCCGCGTGGACGAGCGGACGGTGCGGCGAATCGCGACTTTGCCCGGCGTCCAGGCTGCCGAGGGGCTCTTCATGGGCTACACGACGATGGACAATTTGCCTTTCTTCATCATCTTTGGCTACCAGCCTCGCAGCATGGGCATCCGCGATTTCACGGTGGTGGAGGGGAGCGACCTCACCACCAACCGGCAGATGCTGCTCGGGCGTGTGGCGGCGGAGAATCTGGATAAGAAGGTCGGGCAAAGTTTGCGCCTGTTCAACCAGGCGTTCAAGATTGTAGGGATCTACGAGACCGGTGTGCCGTTTCAGGATGGCGGCTGTGTCATCAGCCTGCGCGATGCGCAGAAGCTCTTTGGACAGGCGCACAAAGTCAGTTTTGTAGGCGTCTGGGTGACCGATCTCGATCAGGCCGATGCCATTAAGCGCGATATTGAGTCGCGCTTTCCCGATGTCGCTCTCTCCCGCGCCAGCGAATTCGCCGAGGGCCTCAGCGATCTGCAGATGATGAAGACGATGACCTGGGCCATCGCGCTGATGGCGCTCGTTGTCGGCGGTCTGGGGATGGCGAACACGATGGTGATGAGCGTCTTCGAGCGCACGCGCGAAATCGGTGTGCTGCGCGCGCTTGGTTGGGGCAAGGGGCGTATCCTGAGCATGATCGTGCGCGAGTCGGTCGTCTTGAGCTTGCTTGGCGGCGTGGCGGGGTGTGTGGCGGGTATCGCGCTGGGGTACGCGATCAACCTGAGCCCCGCAGTGCGCGGTTTTATGCGTATGACCTACACGCCCGATTTGTTCCTCCAGGCATTTGCCACCGCACTTGCCCTGGGCATCGTCGGCGGCGTCTACCCTGCGTGGCGCGCCTCGAATCTGCAACCCGTGGAGGCGTTGCGGTATGAGTGAGGGGGCGGAGCGGGGCCGTCCACGAACGGAGCACGAATACACGAATGGCGGATCAGCGGGTGAGCGAATCGCAAATAGCAAATAGCAAATAGCGAATAGCGAATAGCGAATAGCGAATTGTGAATGACCGATTTCACGTTTCAGACCTTGTAAATTTTGAAAGGGATGATTTATGGAGACCCAAGAGATTTTGATGGCTTTGACGACCCTTCAGCCCGGACATTTCCCGCGTGCGGCGTTGGAGGCAGCGGTGGCGCAGCGCGAGACAATCACCCCGGAGCTGCTTCGTGTTCTCGAAGAAACGCGGCAAGATCGTCTGGGCCGGTTGATCGAGGCTCCCAATTACATGTTGCCTTTTTATGCTTTGTACTTGCTGGCTCAGTTCCGTGAGACGCGCGCTTATTCCTTGATTGTAGATATTTTTGCCATCCCCGGCGAGGATGTTCTCAATTCGTTTGACGATCTCGTCACCGAAGACCTGGCGCGTATTCTGGCTTCCGTCTCCGGCGGCGACGTGACGAAGCTACACCGGCTCATCGAAGATCAACAGGTGAATGAATACGTTCGCAATGCAGCGATACGAGCTTTGGTGGTGCTGGTCGTGCAGGGCGTTTTCTCGCGCGATGCCGTGATGGCTTACTTCCAGTCCCTTTTTCGTGGGGGATTGGAGCGTGAATTCTCGTTCGTCTGGGCGGCTTTAGTGGGCAATGCGAGCGCTTTGTACCCGGAAGAGGTGATGGGCGATATTGAACAGGCCTTCGCCGATGGGTTGGTGGATGAATTGTTTACAGACCTCGCGTGGGTAAAGGAATGTATGGAGCCCGGTAAGGAGTTGGTATTGGCCCGGTTGGCGTCAGACAAAAAGCAGACTTACATTGAGGACACGATCGCTGAGATGGAATGGTGGGCGTGTTACCAGCCGCCCGAGCCACAGCGTCGGCAAGTAGTACCCCCTGCTGCGTTGGCCCTCAAGCAGAAGAAAACCGGCCGTAACGCCCCCTGCCCCTGTGGCAGCGGCAAGAAGTATAAAAACTGCTGCGGCAAGCGTGTGTAGTCAGTTTCTAAATTCCTGGAGATATTTTATGACCGGAATTCTCATCGAAACGCGCGATTTGACGAAGATTTACGGCAATGGCGACGAGGTGCGCGCGCTGGATGGCGTGAGCCTTCAGGTGGCGCGCGGGGAGTTTTTGGCGGTGATGGGGCCGTCGGGATCGGGGAAGTCCACGTTGCTCAATATGCTGGGCGCGCTGGATCGGCCCACACGGGGACAGGTGTTGATCAACGGGCAGGATTTGCGCCGGGTGCGCAACCTGGACCGGTTCCGGGCGCGGACGGTGGGCTTTGTCTTCCAGATGCACAACCTGATCCCCACGCTCAATGCGTTGGAAAATGTCGAAACTCCGATGATGGGCCAGGTTGCCGGCGCGGGGAAGCGCCGCAAACGCGCGCGGGAGCTGCTGGAACTGGTGGATCTCGCCGACCGGATGGGGCACCTGCCGGGGCAGCTTTCCGGCGGGCAGCGCCAGCGTGTGGCGATTGCGCGCGCGCTGGCGAACCAGCCGGCGCTGATCCTCGCCGACGAGCCAACAGGCAACCTCGATTCGCAGAGCGGTGCGGACGTGATCGCGCTGCTGCGCCGGCTCAACGCCGAACTGACCGCTACCATCATCGTCGTGACGCACGCTTCCTCCGTCGCTCGCCAAACCAACCGCGTTCTGGTGATGCGCGACGGCAAAGTGGACGACGACCATCACGTTGGACATCCTTTCGAGGAGGACCTCAAGGAATTTCGCCATTCCGGCCTGGGGCAGGCGTTCCTCGGCGGGGAGGAAAGCGCCCTGGCATGGGTCGAATCCAACGGCGTGGGAGAGGCTGTGTCGCAACTGTTGCGGCGTTAAGCGCTCGCGTCTGGCGGCGCGACCAACGCTTGCCGCGTGGTTGCAAGAAAAATCCTCCTCGCTCTCACCTATTTTGATGATGACAATCCGGTTGTTGGCAGATATGCTGTGAGCATGGCGGCGCCAATACACACGAAAGCCGGGTGCATTCTGATTTCGGGGCACGGTCTCCGCGCAGAAGAAGACGCAAAATTTTGCGTCTCTACGAAAGTACAGATTTTGCCCATCTTGAAATGCACCCCGAAAGCCCGCCGGATTTGCAAAATCGAGGAGGTTTGTGAAATGGTTGAAAACAGTGCTCACGATTTTTTTGTCGAGGAAAACTTTCCATCCGGCGGGTATGTGCTGCCCCTGACCTTCCCTGGCGCAACGCTGGAGACGGTGGGCGGCAAGGGCATGTCGCTTGCCAGGCTGGCCCTGGCGGGATTGCCCATTCCCGGCGGTTTTCATGTTGCCACAACGGCTTATCGTGATTTTGTCGCTGCCAATGAATTGCAGCCGCGCATTCTGAATGCGCTTGCCGCCGCCGATCTGGCCGACCCGGCTTCCCTCGAAACGGCTTCGCAGACCATCGGCAGTCTTTTCATCCGCGCTGCCATTCCCCCCGCCATCGCCGACGAGATTCGCGCCGCTTACCTCTCACTTCTTGATCCAAAATCCAAAATCCAAAATCCAAAATTGCCCGTCGCCGTGCGTTCCTCAGCAACCGCCGAAGACTTGCCGGACGCGTCCTTTGCCGGCCAGCAGGAGACCTATCTCAACATTTGGGGCGCCGAAGCGGTCCTGGATGCCGTCCGAAAGTGCTGGGCGTCGCTCTGGACGGGCCGCGCCATCGCTTACCGTCTGCGCCAGGGCATTTCCTCCGATCGCGTCGCTCTGGCGGTCGTCGTCCAGACGCTCGTCCCGGCCGAGGCGGCGGGTGTGCTCTTCACGGCCAACCCGCTGAACGGCCGGCGTGACGAGAGCGTCATCAATGCGTCCTGGGGTCTGGGTGAGGCCATCGTAGGCGGGCTGGTCACGCCCGATACGATCATCGCCGACAAAACCACGGGGCGAGTCAAGCAGATTCAGGTGGCCGACAAGGCGGTGATGACGGTACGCACGGAGCGGGGGACGGTTGAGCAACCGGTGGCGGAGTCCAAACGCAACGAGCGCGTTCTGGACGATGCCGCGGTCGCCGGGCTGGCGGCGTTGGGGCGGCGGATCGAGGCGTTTTACGGCGCGCCGCAGGATATCGAGTGGGCTCTCACCCCCAGCTCCGCTCCCGGAGAGAGCGGGGAGATCCAAATTGTGCAGGCGCGCCCTGTCACCACGCTGTTCCCGCTGCCCACGCCGCTTCCCGCGCCTGAGGACGGTCTGCACGCTTATGTGTGCGTCAACGTGGTGCTCCAGGGCATCACCGAGCCGTTTACCCCGATGGGCATTGAGATTTTTCGGATGAGCTACGCGGGGATGCTGGATGATCTGACCGGGAAGCGCACCGCCGCCTATCCGGCCTGGGCCAAGCAAGCTGCCGGGCGTATGTTCGTAGACATTACGGCCCTGCTACGTGGTTCCAGGATCGGGATGAGGCTTGCGGAGCGGTTTGCGAGCAAGGACCCGGTCGCCGCGCGGTTGCTGGCGCAGATTGTTGCGGCCAACGCTGGGGAATTTCTGGGCAAGGCCAGACTCAAACTGCCGTGGCCGATGTTTTTCACTGTCCTTCCCAATCTTTTGGGGCCTGCTATTTTGGGCGCTTTTGCTCCGCAGGCGGCGCGGAAAAAGTTGCAGGCAAAGGGCGACGCCTGGATACTGCCGGCGGAGGAACGCGCCCGTTCTTTGACCGGCATCGCCGACCGACTGCGCTTCGTTGAGGTGGTTTCCCGGAAGCTGTTTTGGACGGTCTTCTACGAAGTCGCCTACTGCTCTGCGGGATATCGCGCTGTGGAGACCGTCCCGGAACTGCTCAGGAAATGGCTCGGTGAGGACACGTTGGCGCGTCCGGTGTTGCAAGCGCTGCCGCATAACCCCACCACCGAAATGGGCCAGGAGTTGCTGCGCATCGCCCGGACTCTGCAACGGGAGCATGCGACGCCCACGATCGATCATCCGTCCGTCCGGGAATTCTTGCAGCGGTACGGCCACCGCGCTATCCGCGAGATTGATACGGGGCTGCCGCGCTGGTCCGAGGACCCGGCTTACATTCTGGAGATGTTGGCGGTTTACGTCGCCCAAGACAACCTGGAGGCCAAGATCGAGCAATTCCGCGTCGCCCAGGAAGAAGCCGCAGTTGCCGTCGTGCGGATCGTGGAAGAGGTGCGGCGGCGCAAAGGCGGTTTCTGCGCTCGCAAGATCGCGCGCCAGTTGCGTTGTCTACGTGAGATTGGCGGGATGCGGGAACTGCCCAAGTTCGACATGGTGCGCTGCTTCGCGTTGTTCCGGCGTGTGTTGCTGGCGGTGGGGCAGGAGTTGGTCGCGCAGGGCCGGCTGGATCGGGCGGACGACGTGTTTTACCTGACCTTCGCCGAAATTCAAGGAGACGCCAACTTGCGCGACCGCGCTGCCGAAGAGCGCGCTGCTTACACTCGTGAGCTGGGCCGCACTGCCGTTCCCCGCCTTATGACCAGCACCGGCGAATGTTTCTACCACGAACCTGCGGATCCTGATTCCGACGTGTTGACCGGCGTGCCCATTTCACCGGGCGTGTACGAGGGCGTCGCCCGCGTCGTGGACGCTCCCACCGGCGCCCGGTTGGAGCGCGGCGAGATCCTGATCACGCACAGCACCGATCCCAGTTGGACGCCGCTGTTTTTGAACGCCGGCGCGGTGATTATGGAAACCGGCGGCCCAATTTCGCACGGCGCGATCGTTGCCCGCGAGTACGGCATCCCGGCGATTGCTGCGGTCGGCGAAGCTACCACGCGGTTGCACACCGGCCAACGCCTGCGCGTCAACGGTGAGTCTGGCGAAATCACCTGTCTGGATTGAGGAGAGTTTTGATGACAACGAGGATTCCTCCCGAAGCGTTGAGCGCGGTCTCAGAAACGATGTTGGCGACGCTTTACTCGCATGCGATGGAGAACCGCTATCCCGATGCGCTGATCCGCGATCCGCGCGCCGGAGAACTGGTGGCGCGCATTGGCTACGATTTCACGGCCAATCCGTTGCATCCCACCAACCAGGCTGCGGCCTGCGTGCGCCTGCGGCAGTTCGATTGTTTCGCCCAGGCGTTCCTGTCGGCGCACCCTGACGGCGTCGTCGTGCACATCGGCTGTGGCCTGGACACGCGCTTCGACCGCGTCTGCGCCGGGAAGCCGGAGAACGAGCAGGCGGTGTGGTACGACCTCGATCTGCCGCCGGTGATCGAATTGCGCCGCAAGCTGCTGGAAGAAACGCCGCGCTACAAAATGATTGCGGCGTCTGCACTGGATCTGGCGTGGCTGGATATTGTGGACGTTCATCCCGGTAAGCCGTTTCTGTTTATTGCCGAGGGTGTCTTTATGTATTTCCCCGACGCCGAGATGCGCCGTCTGGTGTTGGTCCTGCACGAACGTTTTCCCGGCGCGGAGCTGGTCTTCGACGTGGCTTCGCCATTGGTGGTTTGGATACAAAACCTCAAGTTACGTCTGTCTTATCCAGGCGTGCGGATGGCCTGGTCGCTGCGCCATTACGACGCGCTGGAGGCGTGGGCGCCCGGCATTCTTTTGTTGGAAGAATGGTATTATACGTCTATTCGCGAGACAATTCCTCGTCTGAAAAAGCTGCAAACCATGTTTCGCCTGTTTCCGCCGTTGGGCAAAGGGATGGTCATTTTACACTACCGGCTGGACCGGACTTCTATTAAAATCGGGAGGCAGTCAATGAAGAAAAATTCTTCTGTGTGGGGCTATGTGATCGCGGCATTGTTGGGCGCGCTGGCCGGCGGGTTGGTGGTGGCATGGGCGACGCGCCTCATCCCGAAAATGATGGGCAAAATGATGGCGGACTTTCCGCGCCGGATGATGGCGCAAATGAAGGCCGAAGGTCGCGATCCGGCGGAGATGTGCCAACAGATGATGGCGCAAATGAAGGCCGAAGGCCGCAATCCGGCGGAGATGTGCCAACAAATGATGTCTGAATGCTGTGCGCGAGAGGATGTCCAATGAACCCTTTGTATAAGACCAGGATTCTCTTCTGTAACCGATCGTCAGTTTACACTTTTATGGGCCAGACTGACGGTTGAGTTTATCTCATTCTATTACTTATGGAGGCTCTATTATGACTAAAGCAAGCATTTTTACAGACAGCACTTCTGATCTCAGTACCGCGCTGGTAGAGCGGCATCAACTGAGGGTTATTCCGTTGGCGGTGCACTTGAACGGCGATAGTTATCGGGATGGGGTTGATCTTTCTCCCGATCAGCTTTTCGCCTTGATCGAGGCCAGGGGAGTTCTGCCCACCACCTCGGCGCCTGCCATCGGGGACTTCGTGACGGCGTTTTCCGAGAACGGCAAGGATGGCGTTTTCATCGGCATCTCGTCCAGGCTCTCTGCCACGCTCAACAATGCGCGGTTGGCGACGGAGGCGCTGCCGGAGAAGCACGTTCGCCTCGTAGATTCGCTGACGCTCTCCTCGGCTATCGGCCTGCTGGCGCTCAAGGCCGCCGACATGCGCGACGCCGGCGCCGACGCCGCCGAGATTCAGACCGCCGTTGAGGCGCTTCGCCCCAAGGTGCGGATGTCCTTCGCGCTGGAAACGATGAAATATCTTCACATGGGCGGGCGTTGCACGGGGTTGCAAAGCTTGATGGCGAGTGTGCTGAAAATTCGCCCCATCATCGCGGGGATGCCTGATGGCACGCTGGGGCTCAAAGCCAAAGTCCGTGGCAATCGCGCCCGCGTGCTCGAAGCGTTGCTTCAAGATTTTGAACAGGCTTTGCCCGATGTAGACTTGCAGCGAGTTTTCGTCACTCACGCCGCCGCTGCGGACGACGCGGCCTACCTGGCCGAAAAACTGGCCGCCCTGGCTCCGATCCAGGAAATTCACATCACGACGGCCGGCGCGGTTATCTCCAGCCATTGCGGCCCCGGCACGGTGGGGATTCTGTATCTGATGAAGTAGAAACGCAGGTTAAGAATCAGAAATCATTCCGTGGCAGAGTTATTCATTCCTTATTCTCGTGATCCATTTCCAATCGTTGCTTTTCAACAAAACCCGGAGACTGATAGATGACATTGAAAGTTTGGGGAATTTTCTTTTGTGGATCGCAAATAGGAAAATCATTCGGTAGCGGTTTCTTGCACGTGGTACGCCGCGTGCAAGAAACCTTCTTTTACTCACCGCGCCAACGGTGAGTTTTTGGGAGGGTGGCCGTGTCTCTTTCATCTTTCAAAGATCAATCGGTTATCGTCACCGGCGCGTCGTCCGGCATCGGGCGGGCGTTGGCGTTGCGCCTGGCCGATCAGGGAGCGCGGGTAGCTTTAGCTGCGCGGAGCGTTGATCGCCTGGAAACTCTCGCGCAGGAATGCCGCCAGCGCGGCGGGCAGGCGCTCGTCGTCCCCACCGACGTCGCCGACGAGGCGCAGTGCCGGACGTTGGTCGAGCGCGCGCTCGGCGAGTACGGACGGCTGGATATGTTGATCAACAACGCCGGTTTTGGCCAGGTGGCCCGGCTGGACGAAATGCCCGACTTGCATCTGTTTCGGCAGGTGCTCGACGTCAACTTCTACGGCGCGCTCTGTTGTACCTACTACGCCTTGCCGCACCTCAAACAGACGAAGGGGCGGCTGGTCAACATCTCCAGCCTGGGCGGATTGGCCGCTCTTCCTCATAACACCTCATACATCGCCAGCAAATTCGCGCTGGAAGGTTTTTCCGAATCGCTGCGCATGGAGCTGCTGTCCAACGGCGTCAGCGTGACCGTCATCTCGCCGTCCTGGGTCGTCACCGAGTTCCACGAACATTATGTGAACAAGGACGGTCAGGCGAAAGGGCCGAGCGGCCGGGCGATTTATACCGACAAGATGATGACCGCGGACGGATGCGCCCGCATCACTCTGGAAGCGGCGCGCCGTCGCAAACGTGAGGTCGTGATGGGGCCGGGGCGTTGGGCGTTGTTATTGAAGGCGATTGCACCCGGTCTGTTGGACAGCCTGATTCTCAGAGTTTTTATGCGGCCGGTGATACACCAGGCGACGGTTGAGAGAAAGAACCGTTAAACAGAGCCCGGACTATTTACCGCTCAATCCGTGTTGGAGCGCCAGGACTGCCGCCTGTGTTCGATCGGCGACCTGTAGTTTGGTGAGGATGGCGCTGACGTGGTTGCGCACGGTGCCTTCGGAAAGATACAGCCGGGCGGCGATCTCATTGTTGGTGAGACCTTGCGCCAGCAGGCGCAGCACCTCCACTTCCCGTTCGCTGAGTTTGTCGGTGAGCAGCGTCGGCGGGCGCGTTTGGGTGTCGCGCATCTGCGCCAGCAGTTTCCCCGCGATCGCGGGATCCACAAAGGCTTTGCCTTCCACCGTCCCGCGTATGGCCTTGATCACGTCGGTGCGCGGGGTGTCCTTTAGCAGATACCCCGCCGCTCCGGCCCGCAATGCATCGAAGACCCACTCGTCGTCATCGTAGGTGGTTAACACCAATACTTTGATTTCCGGGTGATGGATGCGAATCTGGCGCGTTGCTTCGATGCCGTTCAGCCCCGGCATTTTCAAATCCATCAAAACGAGGTCGGGGTGATGCTTCTCTGCCAGATCAACGGCCTCGGCGCCGTCCTGGGCCAGGCCGACGATTTCGATGTCTTTCTCCAGCCTGAGCAACATTTCCAGGCTATCGCGGATCAATGCCTGATCATCGCAAATTACTACTTTCATGTCTTTCCTCTTTCGGCCTCTCCGGCGAGCTCTACCGTGAATTCTACCGTCGTCCCGTTGCCGGGCCGGCTGGCAACCGTCAATCGTCCACCTACCAGCTGCGCCCGTTCGCGCATCCCCGGCAGCCCGAAATGCCCGGCGGCGGGTTCCGCTTCTGCCGCAAAACCGATGCCATCGTCCTGGACCCGTAGGGAAAGTTCCCTGCCATCCAGCGCCAGCGCTACGGCCAGTGTGTGGGCGTTGGCGTGATGGGCCACGTTTGTCAGGGCTTCCTGCGCGATGCGATAGAGCGCTTGCTCTACCGCCGCGGGGAGCGCGGGGAGTTGCGCCGGCAGCGTCAGCGTCAGCGGCACGTTGGCTCTGGCCGCCAGTTCCCCGGCAAGCTGGCGTAATGCTAGCAGTACTCCCAGGTCGTCCAGCGGCGCCGCCCGCAGGGATTTGAGAGCGCGCCGCGTCTCTTGCAAGCCGGAGCGGGTAGTGACCAGCGACTGCTCCAACAGGCGTTGCGCCGTTTGGGAATCTACCTCCCAGTACGCCTTGGCCGTTTCCAGTTGGACGCTCAGGGCGCTGAGCGTATGCGCCAGCGTATCGTGCAGTTCCCGCGCCAGGCGGTTGCGCTCGCGGCTGATGGTCAGGTTTTCCAACGTGCCGGCATAATCGGTCAGTTGCGCATTGGCGCAAGCCAATGCCGCCCGCTGCTGTTCCAATCGTTTGATCAGGCTGCTGACGAAGTACCCTACCACCACAAAACTGATCGTTTGGATCAGCAGGATGGTCAGCGGCGGGGCCAGCGACGCTCCGCCGGGCCGGTAGAAGGCAAGGTTCACCATCAGGACAAACAGGGCGATGCCGCCGCTGAAGAGTTGCACGTACCGCCATCCGTATTGCCAGGCCGTCAGGATCAGGGCCATCAACAACAAAGGCATCGTCCGCAGTAGAATCGCCTCCGGGCCGTTGGATGGCAGCCGGGGCAACCGCATGGTCATCACCTGGGCCAGCACCACCGGCGGCACCGAGAGGAGCACGATGACCAGCGGCAGAGCCATCTTGCGCCAGCGAGGATTCCGGCGCATCGCCAGGACCAGACCCCAGACGGCCAGCATGTCACCTCCGTTCGCCAGGTAGTAGCCGGGCGGAAATACCGGCCGTGCATAGAACAGCCGGTCAATGATTGCCAGCGCCAGCAAATATCCCAGCCAGAGCGCCAGCGCCAGATTCAGTAGGTGTGTGAAATCGAGATCGAGTTCTTTTTCTTTCATGCCCTCATTATAGGACAGGATCCGGCGATTCCTTTATGCCTGGAATCATCCTCTTCCCGGCGTTTTTATGATTGTTGTCACGGCGAACCGTGTAACCTGCACGTTGCCGGGCGCTCGACGGTGACCGGCGGCGCTATGTGCTGGGAGGATTCTTTGGTACAGTGAAGCCGGATTCGAAAATCGAGCTTGAAAGGAGCTATGAAGATGAAACACCGGGCTATTGTCTTATTGTTGGTTTTTGTGACGTCGGGGATTCTGGCGATTGCCGGCACGATACCCTTTTCCGGCTCGCCAACCGTGGCAGCGACGCCGCCGCCTCCACCTCCACCGCCGGCGGCGGCAGGTGGTTTCAATATTACCCAAACGCTCGCGGATGGCGGTCAGCGCAACACCATCGCCTTTGACGGGCTGGCTTTCCTCACCGGCGACTTGGGGGCCGATTCGTTTTTTCCACCCGGAAAGGTTGCGGACTTTTGGGGGTTCCAGTACTTGCGCGACAACGATCCCACCGGGATGGGGCACAATACCGACTTCCTTACCCGCGCCGCCCTCAACATGCTCTATGTGCTTACTCCGGCCCAACGTGCCGGGTTGATTGCGTTGGCCGAAGGCCAGGTCGAAGCCATCAACCAGTATGCGCTGGACCGTTTCGTGCTGATGCAGGCTTTTCGTCGCCTGCTGGCCGGCGATCTTCCGGCAGGCAGCAGCGGCCTGGATATGGACGCGGTCCAGGATTATTCGGCGCAGCTCTACCGGCTGGACGGTGAGATCAGTTATGCGCGGGCCCAGGTGATGGGTGCGCAGATCAGCGCGTTTACCACCGATCAGCGCGCCTACCTCGACGCCCTGGTCGGCCAGGGGATGCTCGACTGGCCGGTTGTCGCAGAACCGGAAGAGCTGCGCGGATTGGAGCACGATGTCAAGGTGGCAGTGATGACTTATGCCGGCGACATGTTCAGTTGGTATGCCGGCTCGCTGGAAGCCGATGTGTATTTTTGCCCGGAGCGGCAGGGAACGTACTTCGGCTCCTTCTATATGAAAGATGCGCCGGCCGTGGGCAATCCGGGATACAGCATTCCCACCACATTGACCGCCGAGATGGGCGAAGCATTTCTGGCCGTTCTTACCCCTGAGCAGGCTGCCGGCATCACCGGACTGGTGGAGGATCAGAAACCCGCCCTCTATGCGATTGTGGAGCGGCGTGAAGATGTCGCTGCGTTGTTGCGGCAGTTCATGGCCGGCGGCTCTCCGGCAGAAGCGGATGTTCTTACCTTGATGGAAGATTACGGCGCGCTGGACGGTGAAATTGTCACCCGCTATGCCACCGCCTTTGCTCAGGTGGAGCAAAGCCTGACCGACGCACAGCGCACGGAGCTGGATGCGCTCCGCCTGCAGATTTTGGGCGATGCTTTTCTGTTCCCGACCGGCGCGTATCTGTACGCGGAACCGATCAGTATGCCGGTTATCCCCGACACCGATTTTCTGTTCGCTATGCCGGAAACGACGACGTTGACTTACCCTATCGTGGATACCGGGCAGGACCAGTGCTATAATGCTGTGTCCGAGATCGCCTGCCCGGCTGCCGGCGCGGATTTTTACGGCCAGGATGCTCAATTCCCGGCCAATACGCCTGCCTACAGCGCCAACGGCGACGGCACCGTTACCGACCGGGTCACCGGGCTGATGTGGCAGCAGAGCCCCAACACCGATGGCGACGGCGACATTGACGCCGCCGACAAACTGACCTATGCTCAGGCCGTGACTTATTGCAATACCCTGACAGTGGCCGGCCACACCGATTGGCGGTTGCCCGACATCAAGGCGCTGTATTCGCTGATTGATTTTGGCGGAACCGACCCCAGCGGCTATGAAGGCACGAGTGTCTCCGGTCTGATCCCCTTCATTGATACGTCTGCTTTTGCTTTCGCTTATGGCGATACTGCTGCCGGAGAACGGCTCATTGACGCTCAGTATGCTTCCAATACCCGTTACGTCGCCAACACCGCTCACGATGGCGGCACCACCCTTTTTGGCGTCAACTTTGCCGATGGGCGTATCAAGGGATATGGTTTGACTATGCCGGGCGGCGGCGAGAAGACCTTTTTCGTGCAGTGCGTGCGCGGCAATGCGGACTATGGCGTCAACACTTTCGTGGATAACGGCGACCAGACCATCACCGATCAAGCCACCGGTTTGATGTGGGCGCAATCTGACAGCGCCGCCGCGATGAGCTGGCAGGAAGCGCTTGCCTGGGTGCAGACACAGAATGCTGTGGACTTTCTCGGCTATGACGACTGGCGGCTGCCCGATGCCAAGGAATTGCAGAGCATTGTGGACTACGATCGTTCACCCGATGTTACCAACTCCGCGGCCCTTGATCCGATCTTTACGGCAACCTCTTTCACCAACGAGGGCGGTCAGGCCGATTGGCCGTGGTATTGGGCTGCGACCACACACGTCGCCTTCAACGGTACCGGGGCGGCGGGCGTCTATCTCGCCTTTGGGCGGGCCGGCGGCTGGCAGAAAGCCACGCCCGCAGCCACCTGTTACACGCTCTACGATGTTCACGGCGCGGGTGCGCAGCGCAGCGATCCCAAAACCGGCGCAGGCCTCGTCGTCCTGGGGCCGGCTTGCAGCGGTGGGACGGCTTACGGCCTGGGGCCGCAAGGAGATCTGCAACGCATTGCCAACTACGTTCGCCTGGTGCGCACCGCAGAGGATTCCGCGACGCCTCAGGAGTACAAACTCTATCTGCCGCTTGTGCTGAGATCGTTCGTCCCCGGACTTCTGTGATCCGTGCGGATGTCGGACGGCATCTTGACAGTCCACTTTCACGAAATACACTAAGGAGCAGGGTTGTCAGCGGGTGAGTCTTTTCGCCCGCTGGCATTGTTTTCAGCCGGCTATTTTGCCGGCGCTTCTACATTGCGTGATCAACTATGAGCCAAGTCTCTTTTGACGTCTGGCAAACTTCCGGCGTCACCGAACACATGGGCGGAGTTGCCGCTACCCGGCGGCTGTTGGAACTCTGTCGTCCGCACCTTCCCGTCCGGCGAGTGCTGGACATCGGTTGCGGGACGGGTTACACCGCCTGCACCCTGGCGAGAACTTACGGCGCGCCGGTCGTCGCGTTGGACCGGCTGCCTGGCAATCTGGTACGCACTCGCCGTCGCGCGTTCAAGGCCGGCTTTGCCGGTCAGGTGATGGGCTTATGCGCCGACGCCCATGAGCTTCCTTTCGCGAGCGCAAGTTTTGACCTGGTGATCGCCGAATCGGTGTTGGTCTTTTGTGATGCGCCGCGCGCCGTTGCCGAAATCCGGCGTGTTCTCAACCCCGGCGGCGTTTTTGGGTTCAACGAATTGACTCTGCTGCAACCGCCGCCCGCCGAGTTGCAGAATCTTTTGGAAAGAACGTTGGGAATGCGGCTGTTTCAGGAGTCGGGGTGGCGGGCGCATCTGGAGGCCGCCGGATTGAACCCGGTCGCCGCCGTGACGCGAAGAATCAACCTGTGGGAGCAACTTTCCGGCCATCTCCAGGTGGACGGCGTGTGGGGCTACCTTGCCGCGACGGTCAAGGGGCTGGCCAATTTCAAAGTCAGCCGGACTTTCATCAACCGCGAGATGTTCAAGGCCGCGCGGCAGTTTGTGCCGGTGGTGGGATACGGTCTTTTCGTAGGAGAGAAAAGGCGGGAGTAGGAACGGCCCCCTGTTATTTAGCCGGATTTTGCAACCTCTGTTCTTTTGCCAATTTCTGCCTATAATGGGTGTGTTGTACAAAAAGATCGCTCTCCAGTATTGCTCTCTGCAAGGCGCAAAATCCCAGGATCGTATCACTATCATGACTGAGATCCGGTGACTTTGCTCCCGCGCATTGCTTGCCGGGAGCGGCTGTGTGAGACTTTTAGCCGGGAGTCTTACCGATGGATTTGCCGCACATCTTCTCGAATCTCCGATTCAAAAGGGCGACGATTGCTGTCGCGGTGTTTGTATTGTTTTTGCTGGTGGTCAATATCTTCGTCATTGGCGGGGATGCGTTTGTGCGTATTTTCAACAGTCTTCCCGACGCCCCCCTTTCGATTTCCGTCACTATTTTTGCCGCCATCATCTGGCGCGCAATGAGTACAGAACGACAACGCCGTCATCACTGGACCGGATTGGTCTTGGGTTGGGCGTTGTGGGCCGTTGCCGAGACTATCTGGCTGGTCTATTCCCTCCTGGGGCGGGAGATTCCCTATCCTTCCGTGGCCGATGTGTTTTGGCTGATCGGTTATATTCCCATGACGATTGGGTTGCTCATCCGCGTCCGCACCCTGCCCACCCGACCGACTTCGTCCCAGCGCGTTGTCATTGCGGGAGTCTCGGCGGTCACATGCCTGGTTGCATTGATCTTTGTTTTCATTCCCATCTTTCAAGACTTTGACCCACAACGGTTGATCGAGAGCATCCTCGATCTTGTCTACCCTTTAGCCAGTCTCCTTTTGTTGAACATCGTATGGTGGCTGTTTTTTTTCTATGAGAAAGGGGATCATGGGTTTGCCTGGCGGCTGTTGATGGTTGGTTTTATCTTGATGACCTTCTCCGATCTGGTTTTCGCCTATGCGACCTGGCAGGATTTATACTATCCCAACATGAAAGCGAATGTGCTCAGTTGTCTGGTGGTGGACGTTCCCTATACGGCTTCTTATTTGATGTGGCTTCTCGGCGTCCACGCTCTGTACATTTTGTTGCACACACAGCAATCCGCCGGGTCGCCTCATCAACTCAGGCTGCCGCCGCGATATGGTCATATTCTGGTCTATTTGAAGCATGACAATACCGTGATCTCGGTGAGCCCTAATTTCAGTCGTTTGTTCGATCTGAATGCTGTCCAGGGCAAATCGTTGCCGGAGGTATTCGCCATATCCGATTTGGAGGCGGACGCTATTTTTGACAAACTCAGGACCGAGGGAAAGGTGGCCGATCGTCTGTTTCGTATCCGGGACCATTCCGGCGTTCTCCGAACCTTTTCATTGTGCGGGGTAGCGGTTCGTGGTTCTCAGCAAGAATACAACGGGGCCGACCTTTTGCTGCGTCTGCCGGTTGAAGACCTTTCGTTTGACGAGGCTTTGGATCGTGACACCCGCTCTATGGCGGGGTATTTGTTAAACCAGAGCGGCAGCCATTATCAGGCCGAGGTCAGGGCGTTTCTGTTGGATTACTATGCCTTTCATTTGCGGGCGCTGTTTGGGGTGCTCTCGCACGAGGGTGGAGCGGCTGCCGCGCAGTCACTCTTGGAGCGTTTGTCGGCGATAGCGGCAGAGCGCAACTGGTCCATGCACTTCAATCTTCAAACGGTTTTGGACGATGTCTATCCTTTGCCGACATTGCGCGAGGCTCTCCCTGTCCTGCTTGAAGCGGCAAGGCGATTCGCTGCCGATGCGACGGATCCACAAATTGTCGCGGCTCAAATGCAGGCTCTGCATGGGCAGCTTGACGTTGCCGTTCACGGCGCTGCGGCGTACTATTGTCAGGATGAGAACGGGGTAAGGTTTGCCGAAAGGCATAGTGTGAAATAGCTATTGGAGGAGGCGCGATGATTCCTATTCGAGATGAAATCCCTACCCGAAGTGTCCCGGTGGTCAATTATTTGCTCATTGGGGCCAACGTTTTCGTATTCTTGTTGATGTTATTTTCCGGTCCGGCGCAGGAGAAGCTGGTTTACCAGTTTGCCATGATCCCGTCGAATTTTGCCGGCGGGGTGGACATGGGCGACATTACCGACATTTTTACGAGCATGTTTATGCACGCCGGGTTCGCGCATATCATCGGCAATATGCTCTATCTGTGGATCTTTGGCGACAACGTGGAGGATCGTTTGGGGCACGTCGGCTATTTGTTTTTCTATCTGGCCGGCGGTGTGTTGGCCTCTCTGGCGCATCTTCTGGCCAGCCCCGGATCAGAAATTCCCACGGTTGGGGCCAGCGGCGCGATCGCGGCGGTGTTGGGCGCTTATCTGGTGATGTTCCCGCAAAGCCGGATCGAAACGTTCATTCCATTGGGATATTTTATGCGGGTGACCGTCGTTCCGGCGACGGTTGTGTTGGGATTCTGGTTTGTCTTGCAGTTGTTTAACGGCGTGTTGTCGTTGGGTGGGCCTGACGTGGGCGGCGTAGCCTTTTGGGCTCACATCGGTGGGTTTGTTGCGGGCGTGGTGATGGCTAAATTGCTGGCGCCCCGTCCTGACCCGGAAAACACTATAAGTTGGTAGCAAAGAAGGAGACCTATTGATGTCCAAGCAACTTCAGCGTAGCACCCCGGAAGCACAAGGAATTGATTCTCAGGTAGTTTTAGCTTTTGTCGAGGCCCTGGAAACGGCTTTGCCGGAAGCGCTGCACAGCTTGATGCTGGTGCGGCACGGTTCGATCGTGGCGGAGGGGTGGTGGCATCCTTACGCGCCGGAGCACCCTCACGAATTGTTCTCGTTGAGCAAAGGTTTTACTTCGACGGCTGTCGGGTTGGCCGTGGCCGAGGGCCGCTTGTCGTTGAGCGATCCCGTGCTTTCCTTTTTTGCAGACGAAGCGCCGAAAAAGGTGAGCCGGAATCTGGCGGCGATGGAGGTGCGGCATCTGCTTTCGATGTCAACCGGGCACGCCGTGGATACCACGGGGTACCTTTTCCAGCGGCGGGATGGCAACTGGGCCAAAGCTTTCCTCAAGCTGCCGGTGAAATACAAGCCGGGGACGCATTTCCTCTATAACACTGGCGCTACCTACATGTTGTCGGCGATCATGCAGCGGGTGACCGGCATGACGCTGCTGGATTACCTGCGCCCGCGTCTCTTCGAGCCGTTGGGAATCGTCGGGGCGACGTGGGATACCTGCCCACAGGGCGTCAACACCGGCGGCTTTGGGTTGAGCGTCAAAACCGAAGACATCGCCAAATTTGGGCAGCTGTATTTGCAGAAAGGACTGTGGGACGGGCAACGCATCCTGTCCGAGGCGTGGGTGGATGAGGCGACTGCGTTCCATATTGACAATGCCCCCAATGTCGCGCCCGATTGGACGCAGGGATACGGCTATCAGTTCTGGCGCTGCCAACCCAAGAACGTCTATCGCGCAGACGGTGCGTTTGGGCAGTTCTGCATCGTCATGCCCGACCAGGACGCCGTGCTGACGATGACCGCAGGGACGGGCGACATGCAGGGCATTATGAACATCGTCTGGGAGCGGCTGCTTCCGGCGTTGGGAACCGCACCGTTGTCTGAAAACCCTGCGGCACAGGCGGCTCTGACGAAGAGGCTGTCACTGTTGTCGTTGCCGCCGGCGATGGCGCCGGCTCAAGAGCAAGTCGTCCACCTGAAAAAACCGACGGTGCGGAAATATAAGTTTGTGGCTAACGAAATGCGACTCGCATCGGTATTTTTCGCTTTCACGGTGGATGGCGGTGTGATTACCCTACGTGGCAAGCGTGGAAAACACCAGATCTTGTGCGGCAATGGTCGCTGGTTGGATGGAATGACGACTTTTCTTAGTCAATCAGTATCCCCAGTGATGGCCAGCGGCGCCTGGACGGCGCCGGACACCTATACGGCCAAGCTGTGCTTCTACGAGCGAGTGACCTGCGCCACGCTCACTTTCCGTTTTTTGGAAAAGCAGATGACCATGGATTGCAAGCTCAATGCCAGCTTCGGCCCCACCGAGTGGCCGCAGTTGACCGCAGAGCTTGTTTGAGGATGGGATTGAATGCCGGTTTTTCTGTTTAGCGATATCGAGAGCTCTACCCGATTGTGGAGTGAGTATCCCGGCGCGATGGCGGCTGTGATCAGCCGCCACGACGATTTGTTGCGCGGAATTGTCGCGCGCTTTGGCGGCGTGGTGGTCAGGCAAACCGGCGATGGCGTTTTTGCCATCTTCGACGGCGGGGCTCCCTTCGCATGCGCTCTGGAGATTCAGAAGGCCGTTGCGCAGACAGACTGGGGCGTCATCGGTGAGTTGCGGGTGCGGCTGGCGTTGCACACCGGTGAGGCGCAAGTGCGTGACGGCGATTACTTGGGATTGGAGGTGAACCGCACGGCGCGTCTGTTGAACGCCGGTTGGGGCGGGCAGATCCTCCTGACGTGCGAGATGGCGCGCGCCGCAACGCTTCCACCGCTGGCAAAGCTGTTGGATCTGGGCAACCACGTGCTCAAGGATCTCAATGCGCCGCAACACATCTACCAGTTGCAACACCCCGACCTGCCGCGCCAGACCTTCCCGGCGCTGAAAACGCTGTCGGCGCATCCCAACAATTTGCCGCTTCAGCCTACCCCCTTTGTCGGTCGTGAGACCGAATTGCAGGAGGTCGCCGCCCATCTGCAGACGTCACATTGCCGGTTGGTGACATTGTTGGGGATGGACGGCGCCGGCAAGACCCGGTTAGCCATCCAGGTTGCGGCGTCTCAGGCTGAGCACTATGCGCACGGGGTGTATTTCGTGCCTCTGGCGGCCCTCTCCACGGTTGAGGCCATCGTCCCGGCTATTGCCATTGCGTTGGGGTTGCGTTTTTACGAACGCGAAACCCCGCAGATACAATTGCTGAATTATTTGCGCGACCGCACGGCTTTGCTGGTGCTGGACAATTTCGAGCATTTGCTGGGCGGCGTGGCGGTTGTGGACTGGCTATTGGGCAATGCTCCCCGTGTCAAAATCCTGGCGACCTCGCGCGAGCGTCTAAACTTGAGTCAGGAATGGGCCTACGAAATCCAAGGGATGCGCGTCCCGGATTCCGCGGACGTGCCTGATTGGGAAACCTATAGCGCAGTCAGGTTGTTTTTACAAAGCGTTCTCAGGGTCAACCCGGCTTTTGTGTTGGATGAAAGCAATCGCGTGTGTATTGTGCGTCTTTGCGCGCTGGTAGCCGGATTGCCGCTCGGCATCGAGTTGGCGGCAGGCTGGCTGCGCAGCTTGAGCTGCGCCGAGGTGGTCAGCGCGATGGCGCGCTATCTGGATTCTCTGCGGGCCACCGCGCGGGACGTTCCCGATCGCCAGCGCAGCCTTTACACCGTTTTCGAATATTCCTGGGGGCTGCTCACTCCCACAGAACAGGCGGCGCTTTGCCGTTTGGCGCTCTTTGAGGGCAGTTTTCATCGTCGCGCCGCCGAAGCGGTGTTGGACGATCTGCCGTCGTCTGATGTGCTGGCGGCGCTAACGGCGCTGGTAGACAAGTCCTTGCTGTACCGGCGGTTCTCGGGCGCTTACCTGTTGCACAATTTGCTCCGGCAGTATGCCCTGGAAAAACTGATGCAGGCGCCGGATGTCGTCGCGCATGCTCGCGATCAGCACTGCGCGTATTACGCGAATTTTCTTGATGAGCATTCCTCGCTTTTGCAAGGGTCTCAGCAGAAGCAGTCTTTGGACGAGATCGCCGAATATCTGGGAAACATCACGGTGGCGTGGCATTGGGCGTTGAAGCGGGGGCGTTGGGATGATATTCGCCGGATGTTGTTCTCGTTGCGCTTCTTTTTTAATGTTCGCGCCCGGGTTCAGGAGGCTATTATTTTTCTTGACGCGGCGCTGAACGCCATACAAGACGCGCCTGAGACAGAGTCGCGGCTTTTGTTGATGTCAGAATTGCTGGCGGCGAAGGTGCAGGTTGGGTATCCTTTGCAGGACAGAGCCGTTCTCGAATCCGTCGCGCAACAGTGCTGGGAGGTCACACAGCACTTGAATTCCCCCATGCATCTGGCCCGCGCGAAGTCTGTTTTGGGACTCATGGCATGGCTGAAAAGCGACTATGCTCTGGCTCACAGCCTTTTTCAAGAGGCTTTGACACAGTTTGAGGCGTGCAACGCCGGTCGTGACGTCGCCGGCACCATTGAGTTTCTGGGCAAGGTTGCCTGGGCCGAAGGCGATTATTTTGCGGCGCGCATGTATTACCAACACGGGTTGGACATGTGGCGCGCTTTGGACAATCGGATGGGGCAGGCCGGGACATTGGACAATCTGGGGGTCGTCGCTCGCGAGCTAGGCGACTTTGAGGTGGCGCAATCCTACTTTGTGGAAAGTATGCAGATCTATGAGACGTTGGATGCCCCCGTTTACCTCGGGTATCTGGCCAATCACATGTCCAGCGTTTACCAGGCCCGTGGGGATTTTGCTCAGGCGGAGCGCTACTTGCAACAGGCGCTTGCTATCGGGCGGGAACTGGGGGAACGGCGCCTCGTCGCCTACACGTTGCACGATTTGGCCGAACTTCTGATTGCTGCCGGGAATGACGGAGACGTTCCGGCGCTGTTGGAGGAGAGTCTGTCGCTTTTTGAGTTCCTGGCGGAGCCTTTTGGGCAAATTCTGGTACACAAAGTTCTGGGATTTTATCTTCTTGAACGCGGCGAGTTCAAGCCCGGCCATTTTCACATCCTGCGGTCGCTGCGTTACGCCGGGGAAACGCAAAGTAGCCGACTTTCTTCAGATATTCTGTGCGGCTGTGCGCAGTTTTTTGACCGGAACCGGCGGTCTGCCCAGGCTGTGACGCTGTTAGCTTTTGTTCTGGATCATGACATCGCTCCGCCTATCCAGGCGCAAAAGCTCTGGGATGACCTTCAATCGCGGCTCGACGCCGGGACTTTTGCCGACGCCGCCGCTCGCGGGCGTGCTTTGACGTTTGATGCGTTATTGGTGGGGCTGCGCCTGGAGTAGAGCCACAATCCCAATCCGATCAGGGTAAGCCAGATTGGATGGCGGGCGCCGGGCCGCCCGGACGGCAGGACGGCCATCCCCTGAACTGCCGTAGGATCACATGAAAGCGTCTCCCGTAGTCCTGCGCGGGCCAACCAGTAGATATCGCTGCTGTCGTGAACTGCCGTCGCCAGCGCGGCATTCATTCCCCAGGCAAAGACCCGTACCGGCGTGCCGGTGTGCTCGCCCGTGCTCCAAGTGACCGATGGCCACTGGCCTTGTCCGTTGTTGGCCGTGATTACCAGCCCGCCGGTTTCGTGGTCGGCGGTGACGATGATGAGCGTGTCGGTGCGCGACATGGCCCAATTGTAGGTCATCTCAATTGCGTGGTCAAATTCCAACGTCTCGTAAATGTTTCTGGCGAGATGGTTATCGTGCCCGGCGTGATCAATCCGCGCTCCTTCGACCATCAGAAAAAAGCCGTCGTCATCTTCGTCGAGGATGGTCAGGGTCGCGCTGACCATTTCTGAGAGGTGCGGCAGTGTGTTGTAGCCGCTGCTCTCGTCGTACTCGTAGGGCAGGTGGGTGGCACCAAACTGGCCTGAGACGCGGTTCACGTCCAGCGGATTCAGCGCCTGCATCTCGACGCGGTTGGCGACAACGGTGTATCCGGCGTTGGTCGCTGCAGCGGGCGTCATCCCATTGGCGCCGCCGCCCATCAATACGTCGGGGCGGCTTCCGGTGAGATAATCGTTGGCGATTTCAGCGTAGTTGTTGCGATCCTGTGCGTGCGCCCCGAATCCGGCAGGGGTGGCGTGCGTCGCGAAGGCCGTCGTCACCAGCCCCACGCTTTTGCAGGTGCGATGAAATCGCTCGGTCAAATCCTCCAAATCGCGGCCGTCTCCCGGTCTGGCTTGCGCGACTACGTGGTTATTCACTTTGATGCCCGTCGCCATAGCGGTCGCAGAAGCCGCCGAATCGGTCACGGCGTTGTCGGCGGAGTAGGTGGTCATGGTGGAGGAGTAGGGAAACGATTCCATGAACAGCGTGCCGGGGCTGCCGTTTTGATACATTCCCGCGGCGCGAATCTGCTCCGGCCCCATCCCATCGCCGATGAAGAGAATGACATTCCGGGGCGCCGCCGCCGACTCGATGGCCGAGGCGAGCGACAAGTCGAAACTGATGTCGTTGCTGTTGAGGGCTGCCTGGTGAATTTCGACGGCCAGCACGTTGGTTCCTGTGACCAGCAAGCTCGCATTGAGCGTCGCGTTGGAGAAAACCACCTCGGCGCTATCGGCGATGGTGGCTGCGGCGAGTGTGTCGTAGGCGGCGGGGCCGGCGGGCATGTTGTAACGGTAGACCTCCGCCCCGTTGAGGTACACCACGGCGCCGTCATCTTTGAGCACATTGAGTTTGAGGTCGTGGTAGGCGGAAGGCGTTGTGACGGTAAAGGTGTGGCGGAAATAGGTCGTAATGTGTTTCCGGTTGGAGTTGGCGCCAAAACTTACCACAGTGGCTTCATCGCCGTCCCCATAGCCCAGCTGGGCCGGACCGGATTCCCACGTGCTATCGTCAAAGGCAATTTCGCGCCAGTCTGTCCCCTGATTGGACCCATCGTCGCGGTATTTCCACACGGCGCCGGCAGGAACAAAGATTGTGCTTGACATGGCGGCGCTTGTCGCCGGGTAATTCTGTCGCGATAGCAATAGTATCAATAGTCCCAGCGTGGCCCATGTTTTGTGTTTGGCGTGCCCCCGGCTCATGTTGCCTCCTCAGAAAATAGCTTTTAGCCATTGGCGGTTAGCCTTTAGCCAGGAATCGCCGCTGACGCGGCGGCGGGTTAAAAGGAAGTGTTTTTTTCGTGCGGGTACCCCCGCACGAAAAAACACCGTATCCTCATTATGGGGGATGAAGCAGGCATTTGTCAAGACTGCGCGGTTGCATCATGCCTTCCTTTGCGCTACAATCAGCTCAACCAAGCATTCCTTTTCGCTCATCTTGCCCTTATTGTGTTGTTTTCTACTACTTTAGGAGGCCCACTGATGCAAGTCTACCATTTACGTCGTTCCGAGAAAGCGATTACCGATCCGGAGCAGTTACACGCCATCATCATGCAACAGAAGTATATGACCCTGGCGCTGGCATGGGACAATGAGCCGTATCTGGTGACCCTGAGCTACGGCTATGACGCTGCGGCGCAGTGTTTCTACTTCCATTGCGCCGCAGCCGGACGCAAGATAGATTACCTGCGACATAACCCGGTGGTGTGGGGGCAGATTGTTGAGGATTGCGGGTATCTTGAGGGCAAATGCTCGCACGCTTTTCGGTCGGTGCAGTTCCGCGGAGCTGTGTCATTTTTGGAAGACCCCGAGGAAAAACGCGCGGCGTTGGAACTGATGATTGATCGCCTGGAATCCGACCCTGATCCGGTGAAGCAGAAGCAAATCACCGACAAGTCGGTCGAGCGTGTGACCATCGGCAAAGTGACGGTCGAGCTGATGACCGGCAAGCAGAACGGCGTTTAGGCGAGCGCGGTTAACTCGACGGTTCGCCGAGTCGCATAAAAGGACCAGGCTTTGAAAACCGGCATGAAAAGTTCGTTTTTCGGCGCTTTGTCGTTGCGGCAAAAACTCGTGTTGGCTTTTCTGCTGTTGAGCTTGTTTGCCGGTTTTGCGCTGGCATTCCTTGCCAACCAATCCTCGGTCGAAGTGTTACACGAATTGGTCGGCGCGGATTTAAATACGCTGGCCGTTTCGAAAGCGCTGGCGGTGGGCGGGCTGGTGGCGCGCCAGTTGGATGCTTTGCAATCCTTGAGCCTGGATCCGGTGCTGCGCGCATACGTCATCGCGGCGAATTCCGATTACGTTGGCGACGACACTCTGCCGGACGCCGCCGCAATCCGGGCTCAATTGGCGGCGCTCGATCAACGTTGGCGGGCCTCCGCCGGCGATGATGACCCTTTCATCCGCTCTACCCTACAAAATCCCGCCTCTGCCGAGTTGCAGTTCTTTCAGCAACGCTTTCCCGACCACGTTGAAGTTTTCTTGACCGATCGTTACGGCGGGCTGGTCGCGGCGTCGGGGCGCACCGAAGATTATTATCAGGCCGACGAATCCTGGTGGACGCCAGCTTACCACGATGGCCGCGGCGCTATGTACGTCGGCGCATTGGCCTGGGATGAGAGCAGCCGGTTCCTGGGGGTGCGCCTGGTGACCCCTGTTTACGATCGCGATCACACCACCTGGTTGGGCGCATTGGTCAGCATCTATCGCATGAACACCTTGAATGAGTTGGCGATGGTGCCGGGCGCAGAGAACTCCCAGATAGGCGTTCACCTGGTGGCGCCGGGCGGTTTGCGGTTGAGCGCCGGCGGGAATGCCACTGAGAAACTCGCGGACGAAGACTGGCGGCAATGCCACTGAGAAACTCGCGGACGAAGACTGGCGGCAATTGCAATCGCCCGCTGCGTTGCCCTATGCGCTCTTTTCTTACGATGGGAAACTACGTTTTGTCAGTCAGGCGCCGGTTTCCGCAATTACCGGCGAACCGGCGATCGCTGCGTTGCAATGGCGGGTGGTGGCGTATCAGGATTCGCAGGCGGCGTTGGCGCCGTTGCGGGTCAGGCAACGGCGCATTTGGACTGCGGTTGGCGCGATCATGGTGCTGGCCTCCGGGTTTGGCGTCTGGTTGGCTTATCGCTTGAGCCGGCCCGTGGCGGCCTTGACTGCGACGGCGCGGCGGATTGCCGAGGGCGATCTGAGCGCGCTCGCTCCGATTATCTCTGGCGATGAGATCGGGTTGTTCGCGGCGACTTTTAATATGATGACGGCCCGGCTGCGCGACACGCTGACCGGCCTGGAGCAGCGGGTGGACGAGTTGCGCCGGACGCAGGAAGCGTTGCGCGCCGGCCAGATACAGCTCAACGAGGCGCAGCGGATTGCGCACATCGGGAGTTGGGAGCTGGATTTGACGACACAGGCTGTGATCTGTTCCGACGAGACTTATCGCATATTGGGGTTCACATCCGAAAGTTTAGACCCCTCCCATTCCGCTTTTTTAAACACCGTTCACCCGGATGATCGGGAGATGGTCAATGCCGCCTACGCGCGAGCGGTTGAAACGCGGACGCTTTACGACATCACTCACCGTTTGCGGATGTCCGACGGACGCATCAAGTTCGTCCGCGAGCGTTGTGAAACTTACTACGACGCTGCCGACCGTCCCTTGCGTTCTATCGGCACCATCGAAGATATTACTGCGCGCAAGAGCGCCGAAGCCGAACGCGAGCGGCTGTTTGCGCAATTGCTGGAATCCGAGCGGCGCACTCGCCAGATTATGGAAGCGGCGCCGGAGGGGGTGCTGTTGCTGGACGCCGGTTTGCGTGTGCAGATGCTCAATCCGGCGGCTAAGTTATTCTTCCCCTTGTTATCTGAAACCGAACCGGGACAACCGCTGCGACAACTTGGCGCGCGTCCTATCGCCGACCTGTTGACTCTGCCGCCTTATGGTCTCTGGCACACTGTGGACGTTCGCGGGCGGCATTTTCAAATGATTGCGCGACCGTTGGAAATTGGAACTACGTTGGACGGTTGGGTCCTGATTATCCGCGACGTGACCGAGGAGCGCTACGTGCAAGAGCAGTTGCAACGTCAGGAACGGCTGGTGGTGGTCGGCCAACTGGCTGCCGGGATTGCCCACGATTTTAACAATATCCTTGCGGCGATTGTGTTGTACAGCCAGATGTCGCTGCGGATGCCGGATTTGCCGCCCAAGCTTGCTGAGCGGCTGTCCGTGATTATCGAACAAAGTCACCGGGCCGCCGATCTGATCAACCAGATTCTTGACTTCAGCCGCCGGGCGGTGCTGGATCGCCGTCCGTTGGACCTGGCGCCGTTGCTCAAGGAGCAGGTCAAGTTATGGGAGCACACGCTGCCCGAAACGATCCGTATCAATTTTGTCCACGGAGACGATGTCCACACCATCAGCGCCGACCCCACGCGGATTCAGCAAGTGCTCCTGAATTTGGTGGTGAACGCGCGGGACGCGATGCCGGAAGGCGGGACGCTCTCTGTGACGTTGTCACGGTTGCAGGTGGCCGATGCGAAGCGCGCGCCGTTGCCCGATATGCCGGCAGGCGACTGGATACGGGTAACGGTAGGCGATACGGGCACCGGAATTCCCGACGATGTATTGCCGCGTATTTTTGATCCCTTCTTTACGACCAAGGAACCCGGTAAAGGCACCGGGCTGGGACTGGCGCAGGTCTATGGCATTGTCACCGCGCACGAGGGGCACATTGGCGTCAAGACGGAAGTCGGTGTTGGCACCACGTTCACGCTCTACTTCCCGGCATTGATTCTGGTCAAGGCGAGCCTGGCGCCGAAGTTCGATTCGGCGCCGGTGCAGGGAAACGGCGAGACTATTTTGGTGGTAGAAGACAACGACATCACCCGCGCCGCTCTTGTCGAGAGCCTGAGCGCGTTGAATTACCGTGTTCTCGATGCCGTCAATGGCAAGGTCGCGCTGGACGTTTTCGGACAGCACCGGGATGAAATCGCTTTAGTTTTGAGCGATATGGTCATGCCGGAAATGAGCGGTAAGGCGTTGGCGCAGGCGTTGTTGCAGCAGGCGCCGGCGTTGCCGGTCGTTATGATGAGCGGGCATCCGCTTGATCAGGAAAGCGAGATGCTGCGCGCGATGGGAGTAGGCGCCTGGATTCAAAAGCCGCCGGATTTGACCGAGCTGGCGGAGATTCTGGCGCGCAAATTGCGGTCTTGATCGGTAATCTTGTTTGTCAACGGGTCGAGTCTCCCAAGTCAGGAGAACGAGGTGTCTGGCCATGCGTAATTTTGCGGGTAAGGTTTCTCTGCGAACGGTGCTCTTGTTCCCTTTTGTGATTTTGATCGTAGCCGTGACCGGCGCGACCGGCTATCTGGCCTTTCAGGGTGGGCAGACGGCGGTGAACGATATGCTGGAGCAGCTCAGCGCCGAGATTGTCGCGCGCATCGCGTTGCATCTGGATGGGTATCTGCGCCAGCCGCATTTGATCAATCAGCTCAATGCCGCCGCGATGGCGCGGGGGGAATTGCTTCCTGACGATTTGGATGGCATGACTCCTTTTCTGTGGCAACGCGGGCAGGTGTTTCCCGGCATCGGCTCGATCGGGTTTGCCAATGCGAACGGTGAAGTGGTGAGCGCCAACGAGCCGGAACATTACATTGCCTTATCCAGCCGCACGGTGACCGGCAATGCGATTCGCCGGTATGCGCCTGACGATCAGGGGCGCCGTTCTGACCAGATTTTGACTGAACGGCCAGACTATGATGCGCGTACCCGTGACTGGTACCAACAGGCCGTCGCTGCCGGGCGCCCGGTGTGGGCGGGGATCAACCTTTCGGCTACGGGGACGCGACTGGATCAGACGGCGGTCTTACCCTACCGGGATCAAGCCGGACAGTTGGCCGGCGTCTTTTTTGTGGATGTCTCGCTGGCGCAGCTCGATGTATTTTTGCGCGATCTGGATGTAGGCCGGTCGGGCCGGGTTTTTATTATGGAACCTGATGGGCTTCTGGTTGCTTCGTCGGGTTCTGATAGTCCCTTTACCGGCGCCGGGGACTCTGCTCAACGCCGCGCCGCCGCCGATAGCGCGGATCCTTTGATTGTCATGGCGGCGCAGCGGATTATGGAGCGCGCGGGGCCCGCCGGCGTCCTGGCTGCCCCCTACTACGACATTCTGCGTTCCCAGGGCGTGCGGCATTATGTACGCGTGGCGCCGTATGCGGACGACTACGGTTTGTGCTGGTGGGTCGTGGTTGTGTTCCCGGATACGGATTTTATGGCTCAAATCAGAACCAACCTGGGTTACGTCGGACTCATTCTCATCGTGGTGTTGCTGGGATCTGTCGGATTGGCCGTATTTTTGTCGCAGTGGGTGACTCGTCCGCTGGTCAATTTGAGCCAGGCGGCGCAAGCGTTGGCGCAGGGGGGCGAAATCCGGCCCGTGGCCTCGCGCGTGCGGGAAATAGAAGGTCTGTCGCGCGCTTTCAATGCTATGGCGTTGCAATTGCGATCAACCTTTGCCTCGTTGCAGGCCGGTGAGGCGCGCTATCGCTATCTTTTTGAGCATTCTCCCATTTCGCTGTGGGAGGTTGATTTCTCTGAGGTCAAAGTCTATTTGGATTCATTGCGCGCCGCGGTCGCCGATTGGCGCGCCTATTTGACGCAGCACCCTGAGGTCGTTCGCGAGTGTTTCACGCGCATCAAGACGTTGGACGTCAATCAGGCGACTTTGGCTATGTATGACGTATCCTCACAAACTGAGTTATTGCGAACAATCCCCCAGGTTTTTGACGCCGGGCTCATTCGAGTTTTGGGCGAGCAGTTTGTGGGATTGTTGGAGGGACGGCGCGCCGTCGAGACCGAAGCGGCCGGCGAGACTTTGCAGGGTGCTCCCGTTCACGTCAAAGTGCGGTTGAGTGTGGCGCCGGAACACGCGGATACCTGGTCGAAGGTGTTGATCGCTCTAACCGACATCACGGCGCAAAGGCTGGCGACCGAGGCGTTGGCGAATGAGCGCTTGCTGCTGCGGCTGGTCATTGACAATTTGCCGGATGCGGTGTATGCCAAAGATGTGCTGGGGCGCAAGATTCTGGCCAACCGCGCCGACCTGGTCAACATTGGGAAACCGGAGTCGGAAGTTTTGGGGCGGACGGATGAGGAGGTATTCCCCACGGGAACTGCGCTGCATTTTTCTGCAGATGACCGTATCGTGTTGCAAACCGGTTCTTCCATTGTCAATCGCGAGGAGTTGCTGATCAATGCCGCCGGCCAACGCCGTTGGCTGGTGACGACCAAACTTCCCATGCGGGACGAAGCCGGCAAGGTTGTGGGGCTGGTGGGGATCGGACGCGACGTCACCGATCAGAAGCAGGCGGAGGCGGCCTTGTGGGAAAGCGAGCAGCGATTCCGTTCGATTGTTGAGAACACGGATGCCGGCTATTTCTTCGTGGACAAAGACGGCGTCATCCGTGATGTGAATCCGGCCTGGGTGGCCTTGCACCACTATGACTCCGCTGCGGAAGTTTTCGGTCAGCCGTATGTTATCACGCAGCCGAATACTGACGAACGAAAAATGCGGGAGATTGTGGAAAGGATGTTGCTGGGCGACTCCCAGTATTTGAAGGGGGAGTTTAGCCGGCGCTGCAAAGACGGTACGATCGCTTACCATACGCTTTCGGCCAGGCCGGTCGCGCGTCTGGGCGAGGTGTTGGGCATTGAGGGGTTCATTATTGACACGACCGAGCGTAGACGCACGGAGCAGGCATTGCGCGAAAAGACCGAGGAACTGGATCGGTTTTGGAGTCTGTCGCTTGATTTCTTGTCTATCGGCACCCGAGAGGGTTACTTCGTTCGCTTGAATTCTCAATGGGAAAAGGTGTTGGGTTACACGTCGGAGGAGCTGATGCGCCGTCCCTTTATGGACTTTGTTCATCCTGACGATCTCAGCGTCACTCGGACGGCCCTGGCGCATCTGTTGTCTGGAGCCGAGATGGTGCCCTTTGTCAACCGTTTTCTCCGCGCGGATGGCACTCCTTGTTGGATTGAGTGGCATGCGATTCCTTACGGAGATACCCTGGTCTATGCGGCGGCGCGAGATATTACCGAACGCAAACTGGCGGAGGAGGAACGCGAGTCTTTGCTGGCGCAGCTTCAAGAGTCTGCGCGGCAACTCCAACAAATCCTGGACACGGTGCCCGCCGGCGTGTTGGTGGTAGCAACTGATGGCCATATCATCCTGGCCAATCCATTGGCGCGCAATTATTTGACGTTGTTGACCGGCGCTGAAGCCGGCGATAGCCTCACTCACCTGGGCGACTATTCTCTGGCCGAGGTTATGAAGGCGCCTTCTCAAGGGCTATGGCACACTGTTGCCGTTGGACGGTGGCATTTCGAGGTCAACGGGCGTGTCTTAGAGGCTGCTTCCGATTTCGAGCGATGGGTTTTGGTGATCCGCGACGTGACTCAGGAGCGTGAGATTCAGCATAACGCCCAGCGCCAGGAGCGCCTGGCTGCGGTTGGGCAGTTGGCGGCGGGAATCGCCCATGATTTCAACAATATTCTGGCCGGGATTATGCTATACGGCCAGATGTCGCTGCGGATGCCGGATTTGCCGCCAAAAGTCGGTGAGCGTTTGCAGGTGATTGTCGAGCAGGCGCAGCGTGCCGCGGAATTGATCAATCAGATCCTTGACTTTAGCCGGCGGGCAGTGTTGGACAAACGCCCGCTGGATCTGGTTCCTTTTCTCAAGGAGCAGGTTAAGTTGTGGATGCGTACGTTGCCGGAGAATATTCACATTGTCAGCGCCGTTGATGTGGACGCTTGTCTCGTCAACGCGGATTTGACGCGCATCCAGCAGATGTTGATGAATCTGGTGTTGAACGCGCGCGACGCTATGCCGGATGGCGGGACGCTTGCCCTGAGTTTGACGGCGCTGCGGGTGGAAGAGCCTGCGCGCGCGCCGTTGCCGGAGATGGCGCCCGGCGACTGGGTCAAGTTGACGGTTGCCGATACCGGCACGGGCATCGCGGATGATGTGCTGGCGCGCCTTTTCACGCCTTTTTTCACGACCAAGGCGCCGGGAAAGGGTACCGGTTTGGGGTTGGCGCAGGTGTACGGCATTGTGACTTCACACGAGGGGCGCATTGATGTCGCGACGCAGGTGGGGGAAGGGACGTCGTTCTGCATCTACTTGCCCTTGCTCCAGATGGCGGAAATGGCCGTTCCCTCTGCGATGGAAGCGGATGTTTTGCCTTTGGGCCATGACGAAGTTATTCTTGTGGTGGAAGACAACGTTACAACTCGCGCGGCCGTCGCCGAAAGCCTGCAATTGCTTCATTATCGCGTATTGGAAGCGTCCGATGGACGGGAGGCTTTGGCAATCCTCGACCGGCATCGCAGCGAAGTCGCGTTGTTGTTGACCGATATGGTGATGCCGGAGATGGGCGGCAAGGCCTTGGCCCAGGAATTGCGCCGGCGCGCGATTGCTGTGCCGTTGGTGATTATGAGCGGACATCTGTTGGAGCAGGAGTCCGTGGATTTACGCGCTGCGGGGGTGACCGACTGGATCCAAAAACCGCTCGATCTGCCGCAACTGGCCGGGTTGTTGGCGCGGGTGTTGTCTGATAAGCGCCAGGTAGGAGACGGCTGAAAATGAACAATGAACTTGCTGGGATCCGAGACGATTTGTTGAATACCGCTTTGTTTTCCTTTATCATGTGCAGTTTCCCGGTGATCGGGTTTTCGCTCTTTCCCCTGAAGGAGTTTGGCGGGAGTCAGGCCATCCTGGCAAAAATCGCAGTGACGGTGATTTTCGCCCTCTTATATGGATTGCGCGCCCGGTTGCCTTTCTCGATTCGTTTTTGGACGTTTATTGTCAGCCTTTCCGCCTTTGCGATTTTTAGCGCCTGGCATTGGGGACTGATCGGCGCGTGGCCCTTCATATTGTCGATCGCGCCGGTTTTTTTTACACTCTTTTCGGGGCGTCGTTACGGCGTCGCGGCGACTCTGGTCACTACGGTATTGATTGGGCTGATCGGTTATGGTGTTGTGTCCGGGCGGATTGCACAGAATTTTGACGCGACGGCTTATGTGATGAACTATTCTTCCTGGCTGTTCGCTGCGTTGACCTTCCTCATATCTACGCTCATTATGGTCGTCCCGATCGGGGGGATGCAGAACCAGTTGATCGCGAATTTTGCCGAGCAGCAAAAGCAATCGCTGGCGCTCGAACGCAGTCGCGTGGAGTTGGCCCAGATCGTGGAGTTCTTGCCGATGGCGGTGGGGGTGGCCGATCTGTCCGGGAACACGGTGCAGGTCAACCAGCTTTTCCGGGAAACCTTTGGCTATACGCTCGATGACATCCCCAAACAGTCTGATTGGTATGGCTTAGCCTATTCCGACCCGGCTCATCGTGAAGCTGCCGCTGCCGCCTGGGCTGACTGCGTGGCGGCGGCGACCGCTGGCAACCCGGAATTGTCGTCTCGCACGATTCGGATCATGACCAAAGATGGTCGTGAACTTACCGTTTTATTGACCGTCAAGGCGATTGGAGATAGAGTCATCGCCGTTTTCACCGATGTGACCGCGCAGGAGCGCGCCGACCTTGAACGCCGTCAGACCGCCGAGACATTGGCGCAGGAGCGACGGCTGCTGCGCGCGGTCATTGACCATCTTCCCGATGCCATCTACGCCAAAGACTTGCAGGGGCGCAAAACCATGTCCAATGCCGCCGATTTGGCCAACATGGGCGTGGACACCTTTGAGGATGTGGTCGGGAGGACCGATTATGAAATATTCCCGCCGGAGATTGCGTCCCATTTTGACGCCGACGATCAACAAGTTTTTACCACCGGCATGGCCGTGATCAATCGTGAAGAGCACCTGGTCAATGATCGTGGCCGCGATGTCCGACTGCTCAGTTCCAAGTTGCCGCTCCACGATTCTGAGGGACGCCTGATCGGACTGGTGGGCATCGCGCGCGACGTGACGTCAATTATGGCGGCAGAGGAGGCGCTCCGTCGCAGCGAGGCGACCTTAGCCGGTATTTTCCGCGTTGCGCCGGTGGGAATTGCGGTGATCAGTGGGCGCGTGTTGACGCGGGTGAACGATCGTCTGTGTGAGATGGTCGGCTATACTTCTGAAGAGTTGGTGGGACAGAGCACGCGTATGCTCTACGCCACCGCCGCTGAGTACGAGGCTGCCGGTAAGTTTGCTGTGGCTCTTAGAGCCCAAGGCACTGCCGTCGGGGAAGTGCGCTGGCAGCACAAGGATGGCCGGATGTTGGATATTCTCCACGGCATATCGCCCATAGATCCGCAGATGGTCGTTCCTGGCGTCGTCGTTACGGCGGTGGACATCACCGAGCGCAAGCGCGCCGAAACCGAGCGGGAGCGTTTGTTGGCGCAGATTCAGGAATCCGAGCAACGTATCCGCCAGATCATGGATACAGTGCCGGAAGGGGTGTTGCTGTTGGACCCGGAACTGCGGGTGGCGTTGTGCAATCCGCTTGCCCGAGAATACCTGTCGCGCCTGGGCGAAGACGCGGATGCTTGCGCGACTTTGGGCCTGGTGTCTTTGGGCGGGTATGCCGTGCGCGAGTTGTTGACTTCGCCGCCCCGTGGTTTGTGGCATGAGATCACGCTGCATGGCAGATACTACCAGGTGGCCGCGCGCGCGCTGGAAACCGGCCCGGTGACGAACGGGTGGGTGATGGTGCTGCACGACGTCACCGAGGCGCGCGAAGTGGAACAGCGCACGCAGCGCCAGGAGCGTCTGGCGGCGGTGGGGCAAATGGCCGCCGGCATTGCGCACGACTTTAACAATATTCTGGCAACTATCACCCTTTACAGCCAGATGTCGTTGCGCTCCCCGGATCTTTCGCCAAAGCTGGCCGAGCGCCTGGAGATCATTTTGGTGCAGGGACGGCGGGCGTCGGATTTGATCAATCAGATTTTGGGATTTAGTCGCAGCGCCTCTCTGGATCGCCAGCCGTTGGATTTGACGCCTTTGCTAAAGGAGCAGATCAAACTCTGGGAGCGCACGTTGCCGGAGGATATTCACATTCATTTCAATTTTGGCGCGGATGTTTACACAGTCGCCGCCGATCCGACGCGCATCCAGCAGGTTCTGATGAACCTGGTGCTCAATGCGCGGGACGCCATGCCGGAGGGCGGCGATTTAAACATTGCGCTGGAGCGAATCCAGTTTGTGTCGCGCAAGGATGCGCCGCTGCCCGACCTATCCCCCGGCGCCTGGGTGCGCCTGAGCGTTGCGGATACCGGCACCGGCATTGCCCCTGAAGTGCTGGCGCATCTTGGCGACCCTTTCTTCACGACCAAGTCGCCGGGCAAAGGCACAGGATTAGGATTGGCGCAGGTTTTCAATATCATGGCTTCTCACGATGGCGTCATAGATGTGCAGACTCAGGTGGGGCAGGGGACGACGTTTGTTCTCTATTTGCCGGCCCTTGCCGGAATTGAGGTATCTACCGCTACGGTCGCGGCGCACGATTTGCCGCTGGGCCACGGCGAGGTCGTTCTGGTGGTCGAGGATAGCCATGTGACGCGCGAGGCTCTCGTCAGTACGTTGGAAACGTTGAATTACCAGCCGTTGGCGGCAGAGAACGGCGTGCAGGCTCTGGAGGTTTTCGACCGGCAGCGCGAGGCGATCCGCTTGATCTTGAGCGATTGGGTGATGCCGGATATGGGCGGCAAGGCGTTGCTGGCCGCTTTGCGTCAGCGCCAGCTTGCCGTCCCGGTGATTGTTTTGAGCGGCCATCCGTTGGAATCCGAAATTGAGACCTTGTCGCATGTGAATGTGGCGCTCTGGTTACAGAAGCCGGTGGCGCTGGAAGACCTCGCCGAGACGTTGTACCGGGTGTTAAATTCACGATAATGGGATAAAATCACGCTCTGGTGGGGCGCAAACTAAAGAGGGGTGTTTTCGCGGGCGAGTTTTGTTCGCCCGC
>DAOUFX010000240.1:0-14871 GCA_034429675.1 Anaerolineae bacterium
TGTGCGAAAAACACCTTCCTTTTAATCTCTGCCATCGCATTGCGATTTTCATCCAACCGTTGGTGAACGCCAGTTAATGCTGAATTCCCTTGAGAATAGTTGAAAGTTGAAAGTTTGTAGCCGTCTCTGACGGTCAAGTTAAAGGGGGGCATTTTTTGCTCACGGGGTACCGTGAGCAAAAAATACCTTCCTTAATCTCTCTTTTTACGTTTCAGGCATTGATTTTGATGCGCACCTATGCCGGAGATCGTGGCTATAAGTTTACAGAACAGCCACAGATTTGCAAACCGATCAACATAAGACAAACAAATCGGGGTTTTGTAAGGCGCGGACGGCAGACCCGGTAACAGCAGGGCACTGCGATAATTCCAGGTAGCACAAATTTGGTAATTGCGCCAGCTGCGCCAGGCCGGCATCGCCAATGGCAGTATTGCTGAGATAGAGCTGACGCAACTGCGGCAGCGCCGCGAGTTGCGCCAACCCGGCATCGCCAATGGCCGCGCCCTCCAGGTCAAGAACGGTCAGCGTGGGCACAGCCCTCAGAAAAGCCAGCCCGTCGTCCGTGATTTGCGTGTACGAAAGGTCCAACTCTTGCAAATCCGGGAAATGGGACAGGCAGCGCAAGCCCTCGTTGTGAAGATGCGTCCCGCCAAGCGCCAGCTGCGTCAAACCGGTCAGTGGCGACAAACGCGCCAGTCCCTCGTCGCTGATCCTGGTCCAACTCAAGTCTAAATGCCCCAATGTGATCAAGTCGCGCAGATAGACCATGCCGGCGTCGCCAATTTCGGCGCTGCTCAAGTTGAGATGGGTCAGGCCGGAGAGCGGGCGCAGATGCAGCAACGCCGCATCGGTCAACAACCCGCATGCGCTCAAATCCAGATGCGTCAGCTGAACCAACGCGCGCAAGTGGGACAACCCGGCATTGGTCAACCGGACACAACGGCAGAGGTTGAGCGTGCTCAAAAAGGGCAGAGAGCGTAACTCGGCCAGCCCCACCCCGGTGATAGGGGTCTCGCCCAGGTAGAGATGCTCCAGTTGCTTGAGAGCGCGCAAATGCGCCAGCCCGGCGTCGGTGATCTGCGTGCCCGCCAGATTGAGCAACGTCAGGTGGGTCAACGATCGCAAGTCTGCCACGCCCACGTCGCCGATGGCTTCACAGCGTTCGAGATTCAAACCCGTCAACTTGGGCATCGTCCCCAGATGCAGCATCCCGGCGTCGGTGATACGGTCGCACCACCAAAGATTTAGCGATGTCAGATCCGCCAGCGCGTGAAGGCTCGCCAGCCCAACGTCGCCCACCTGAGTGCGAGAAAGATTGAGACGCAGCAGCCCGGACAGGTAGGACAACACGGCTACACCGGCGTCACTCAACACGCTATACCCCAGATCAAGCTCCTGAACCGGGCCAAAAGCTTGCAACTCCTGCGCAAGCGTCGCCAACGTGACATCGTCGAGGTAGGCGTTCAAACGCACCTCAAAATCGGCGGGGACTTCCACACTGCCGGGCGTAACGCCGAGTTCCCGCCAGGCGCCAGTGGGAGTAAGCGCCGGTCGCCCCAGAATCGCCAAAGGAAGACTTGAACGCAATGTCCTTGAAGAAGAAGGCGCAACCGCAATACCAAGAGCTTCCGCGCAAGTCGCGACGGCCCAGGCAGCGGCCTCTTCGGTCAAAAAATAGGCGTCTTGCAAACGGCGGGTCAACCAGCCCAACAACAAAGGAGCGGGAATGTTGGAGGAAGCGTTCTGTAAATCGGCGGCGACGTTCTCCTGCAAAGCCAGAAACAGCAAATTGATTTCGCCCTTGTAGGCGCCGCAGAGGTCAGATAGAAGCGCCCGGCAACGACGTGGATCGCCCAGCAACGATGGACCATACCGGGCGACAAGCTCGCGCAAAGTCTGACGGGGGATATGGTGCATGGGTGATCAAGCTGGACTAATGAAGGATATACAAACCGGTTCTTTGGAGCCGGTTGATGCCCCGCGACGTGATGCGATTACATCCTGTGAGGTTCAAATAGGCCAGTTTGCTCAAGCGCACCAGGTGGGTCAACCCGACATCGGTGAGCTGATCACACCAGGACAAGTCCAAATAAATGAGATTCATCATATCGCCCAAATGGCTCATCCCACGGTCGGTCACTTTGGTGCGCGAGAGGTTCAAGCTCGACAAAACCGGCAGATCGCACAACGACAAGACCTCGGCATCGCCAACCTGCGCATTCCACGAGAGGTCGAGATAACTCAAATTGGTGAGCACACGCAAATAAACGATTCCCTGCCGGGTGATCTCCGCACAGCGCGAGAAATCCAACTTCCGCACAGTCGTCAAAGTGCTCAGCTCGCGCAAGCCCATGTTGCTCAAATGCGAACAGCCATAGAAATCCAAAGCGCTCAACATCGGCAGCGACTTCATTTGTGACAAATTCTTGCCGGTGATCTTCTTACACTCGCGCAGCGCCAGGGTCGTCAACCCGGTCAGGTGCCGCAGATGCGCGATAGCCGCGTCGCCGATATTGGCCCAGGCGATGCTCAAGTGGCTCAGACGGGTCAACGGCTGCAAGTTGAGCAGACCGTGATCGCTCATTCGCATACACCAGGAAAGATTCAACGTTAATAATTGAGGGAGACTCCGCAATTGCTCAAATCCGGCATCGGTGAGCTGTTCGCCCTGGCCGATATCAAGATACGTCAAACCGGTGAAACTGCGCAGGCTTTGTAAATCCGCATCGGTGATCTTGTCACTCAGTTCCAGCGAGATAATAGCATTCAGAGAGCCCAGTTCCTTGACCCAACTGGACAGCGCGCCGCTTATGCCGGAAGGGCGCAATCCCAACACGTGATCGGCGGGGACCGCAAGGCTTCCCGGCGTGACGCCGATACGCTTCCACTTGGCATCTGGAGTTGAACGCGGACGGGCGAACACCTCCACTTTGTAGGTCGAAGCGAAGGTCAAAAAATCTGAAGAAGAAGCAGTCCCATTGGACGAAGGCACGGGCGGTTTGGAAACGGTCACACTGGGAGGAGAAATCGGTTCGACCGGAGGCTGAGGCTCAACCCGAGGTGGGGGCGGGACATCGGGCCGCGGTTCGGGCCGCGACTCGGAAGGAGGAAGCTCAATTCCCAAAGCGTAAGCCCAGGATTCCACCGCCCAACGCGCAGCAGCTTCATCCAACGCGCGATTGTCCACCAGGCGTTGCGTCAATTGCGCGGCCAGCACCGCCATAGGGATGTGATTCGACCCATCCTGCAATGTTCTAGGGACGTTTTCTTCTTGGGCGGTGGATAAAACGAAAATTTCACGGCGATAACTACCGCAATAGTCATACAAAAGAGCCTTGCAGCGGCGAGCGTCATTGACGACGCCCTGCCCATACTGATCTACAATTTTACGCAGCTGTTGTCGAGGTAAATCATTCACACTAAACTTCTATCATTGCCATCTTATTACAATGAAGACCTGACAGGGACATGGAGCGGCCCTGTCAGGTCTGATACATCAGTATAACGTTCAATCATCAAAAAATAAATCGGATTGCAGCTTTTTGCTGGGCTCGATAGGACCTCTCTCATCCTTGATCCGTCGCCGGCGGCGTTGGCCGGGAGGAATCACCGACGGCGGCGCCTCCGGCCCATCCGCATCGGGCGCGTCCGACTCCGGTGGAACCACCGGCGATTCCGGTGTCACAGAGACCGTCGCGAACGGAGCAGCCGGCGTTGCCGGTGTTGACACAATGGATACCGGCGCAGGCGGAGCAGCCGGCGTCTCAACCGGCGGAACAGAAACCGGCGGCGAATCCTTCACCGGCGGCTCGACAGGAACGAGCGTGGCCGGCTCCAGACGCGGTTGCTGCAAAAGAGGAGGAGGCGTGGCGTCCTTCAACGGCTCATGAGGCTGGGTCGTGGAAGCCGTTTTCCTTCGCGCCGGGCGTGGAACATCGGCGCGGACGATCAACCCAAGCGTTACATCATCGCCGCTGCCCGACCGCGTCGCCTCTTCCAACCAACTTTTCAAATTACCGGAGACGGCCTTCAGGCCATCCTCGCGCAAAATGTCCAATATGTCGGTTCCCACCTTGAGGAAGGCCTCTTCGTTGACAAAGGAATTGGCATAGCCATCGCTCGAGACCATGATCAAGGCCGGATTTGGCCCATAAAGTCGTTGAAAGCGTAATCGCACGTCGCGCCAGGCATCATCAGCGCACAACGATGTGGTCTGGTTGGCAAAGAGCCGCTCGTCGTGCGGCAACGGGCGAACGACCGCTTCGTCATCCATCACAATCAGAATGTCGCCATCTCCCAATTGAAAATACAGGATGAAATCTTTAGTGACCAAAACACTCAGGATAGTCGCGCCATAAGCAAGGCGCGGCCCTTTCTCCACGCTGCGCCGCGCCTCGGCGCCCTGTTTGGCTTCCAGATGTTCCAACTCATCTTTGATGAAGGGGTTAGCTTTCAGGTGCTCGTCCACGGAGCGTTGCCAGCGGCGCACCATCTCCAGGGACAGGCGCTCTTCGGCCATGCGCTTGACTGCCGAGATGTTGGAGGGATCGGGTTGGCCGGCCAGCAATTCCTGTATCAGGTCGGTAGCAATGTCCACGGCAAAACGCGATCCCACCTCACTGCGGAAGCTCTTGGGACTGCCGTGGCCATCGGAGACCGACAGGATCAGCGGCGGGCCAAGCTGCGATGCAGGCGTCCAACGGATAGCATCCTGGTTAGGCAGGCCCGACCGCACGTGCGAAGCGCCACGAACCGATTCACCGAGAATCCGCCACTGCATGCTGCGTGGTACACGTTGCTGCTGATCAGGTCGTTTCGGTGGGTTTCCCATAGTGGCTCCCGCCGGGTCTACCAGACGTCATCGGCCGAAACTACGCCATCCGGAGCGGGAACCGCAGGAATAGGGATGTTCGTGCCCGGAGCAGGTACCGCGGGCTGGCTGACCGGAAGGGGAGGCGGGACATCGTCGCCGCCAGCCGCAGGCGTTGTCGCGACAGGAAGCGGCGGAGGCGTAACCGCTGCGCCAGATGCGCCTGCCACAGGCACAGCAACCGCCGGCGCGCCGGCAACCGGTGTGGCTGCCGCCGACTGGCTGGCCGGCGAGGAAGCCGACTTGAGCACGGCAGTGGAGACCCACTTGATGTAATTGACCAACGATTCCGGGTTGTTGGCCTGAAGCGGCTTGATTTCGTTGTGGCCGATGAACTTCTGCAATACGTCATTGTCGGCATCCTTGCCGATGGAAATGGCAACGCGCACCGCTTTCTTGCCCCAAGGCTCGTCGAGCAGCTTCTGCAGCCCCTTCTCGAAACTGTCGGTGGGCTGCCCGTCCGAAATCAACACCAGCACCGGCGGCAGCGCGCGATCCGTCATCGGCGGGATCTTGAGCTGGTCGGCGACCATCGAGAGCGCCTTGCCCATATCGGTGACGCCATCGGCCTTGATGTCCACCCACTTGAAATCTTCCACCGGCGTCGGCTGCGAAATGTGCCACTGGGCGCCGCTAGAGAATTTGATCGCGCGCACCAACACCTGCGCATTGGGATTTTCCGAAGCGACCTTCTGCATGTGCGGAATCGCTTCCCGAATTGCCATATTCAGAGCCTGAATCTTGCCGTCCTCTTTCATCGAGCCGGATGCATCCGCAATCCAGATGAAATGCAACGGACGGGTTGCCAGTTGACCACCAGGTCGTTTACTCATTCCTGTCCTCCTTTAACAAGGTGATTTTAGAGTCGTTGTCTATTTGATTTCTGCGATTACCGGCATACCCTTCCATTATAAATGATATGCCTGACAAATGCGAGAAAAAACGCAATCACGCTGCTTACAAGTATAACGCAGCGCGCAGCGAAGTCAAAATCAATTTCTTCGTCGCCGTCCCAAAATGCGCAATAACCGGAGAAAAAGGTTAATAAAGTCCAGATACAGGCTTAAAGCGCCAAGCATGCCTATGCGCTGAACGACGTTGGGATCGCCTGCCGCCAGGGCGGCCTGAACCTGACGTTTGATACGCTGAGTGTCGTAGATGGTCAAGGCGATAAACAGCAGCAGCCCGGCATACGTGATAATCCAATCAAGTTGCGAACTGGCGAGAAACATATTCACGACGGAAGCGATCAACAGCCCTACCAGCGCCATGAGCAGATAACCGCCCCATTTGCTCAAATCCATCTTGGTGGTGTAACCGATCACCGCCATGACCCCAAACACCCCTGCCGTCGCCACAAACGTCAGCGCAATGCTACTCGCCGTATAGATCAAAAAGATGATGGATAGCGTCACGCCGTTCACGAGAGCATAAACCAGGAACCAGGTACGCGCCGCGCCGACCGACATATGCGCCATACGCGCCGTCACTCCCCATACCAGCACCAACTCGCCGATGAGAACCCCATAGAAGACCCATGGCGTCTGCAACATCAAGGCCAGCAGCGTGTTCCCGATAGGGGTAGCCACCATAGCGATCGCGGTCATCGCCGTGACAAAGAGCCCTAAACACATCCACGCATATACATGACGCATCACAGCGGTAAAAGTCTCGCTGATGTCCAATCCCGTTGTCGAATAGGGAATTTCCCTTTGGTAGTTGTATGACATTTCATGCCTCCTTGAAAATAGCGTTTAGACATTGGCTTTTAGCCTTTAACCAGAAATCGCCGCTGACGCGGCGGAGAGTAAAAAGGAAGTGTTTTTTCATCTCTTCCATATACTCAATGACTTTTAGTGTACATAAGTGGCTGGATAAGGCAAGCGAACGGGACTATACTTTGTGCGGGATTTTTGGCTATTTCACAGGAGGTGAACCCATGAAAATTCTCATCTATGGCGCAGGGCCATTGGGGAGTGTATTTGCCGCCAGTCTGCACCAGGCAGGACACGCGGTTTCGCTTCTGGCTCGCGGACAGCGGTTGAGCGATATCCGCAAGCACGGGGTGGTCATTCACAACGTCCACAACGACGAGTGGATCACGGCGCCGGTGCAGGCTGTGGAACGGCTGGAGCCCGACGACGCCTACGATCTGGTGATGGTCGTCATGCGCAAAAACCGGATTGCGGAAATTCTGCCCGCGCTGGCCGCCAACCGCAACACCCCCAACGTGTTGTTTATGGCCAACAACGCCGCCGGACCGCAGGAGTGGATCGCGGCGCTTGGGAAAGAGCGCGTCCTGACCGGGTTCCCGGCATCGGCGGGCTATCGCGATGGGCACGTCATGCAATGCCTGACCGGCACAGCAGAGAAACCGATGGTTGTCCCTATCGGCGAGGTGGATGGTCAGATTCGCGAACGGACGCAGCGCATCGCCGAGGCAATCTCCGCAGCGCCGGGATTCACGGTGGAGATACGCACGGATATGGATGCATGGCACAAGTATCACGTGGCGTTGCTGATGCCGGCGTTGGCTCCGGCGCTTTTTGCCTGCGGGACAGATCGCCTGCGGATGAGCCGCACCCGCGACGCCGTGGTGTTGGCCATACGCGGAGTGCACGAGGGCTTTCGTGTGCTGCGCGCCAAGGGTATCCCTCTCACGCCGCGCTCGCTGTGGATGTTCGAGCGTCTGCCAGAGCCGATCATGACCGCACTGCTGCAACGCTGGATCCGCGACCCCAAGATGGAAATCGCATTAGTCGGCCACGCCAACGCTGCCCGCGACGAACTCAAGCAGCTAACCGACGAATTCCTGGATATCGCGCGCACGACAGCTGTACCCACTCCCAATATCGAGCGATTATATCCCTATTTCGACCCGGCGACGCCGCTCATACCTGACGGCAGCCGGGAAATTCCGTTGGACTGGCGCGAGGTCGCGATCGGGGCAGGCGCGCTGCTGGGCGGGCTCTTGGGACTGGCGCTTTTCATTCGCACAAAGAAAGCCGGACGGTCCTAATGGCTTTTTCAACCGTACCGGCTTACGCAGGCGCCAGGCCTTTGTGCCACGTAAGAAGGTCGGCGATGGTTTCACGCAGCGGGCGCGGCGAGTACCCCAGCTCTCGCTGCGCCTTAGCATGGCTGAAGTTGCAATTCTCTTGCACCACCTGCAAAGAGTAACGAGTAAATTTCGGGATGCTGCGGGTGAGCCGGTAGAACGATTCGGTGAAGGTCGCGCACGCCTCGGCCAACCACATCGGCAAAACGATGTGCGGGGTATGGATGCCCACAAAATCTTGAACGATTTGCTTGATCTGGGGAATCTCAACGCGCGAGCCCGATAAGATATAGACCTCACCGCTGCGCCCCTTCGCGGCGGCCTGAGTCAGACCACGCGCCACATCGCGCACGTCCACAAAATCGTAGGCGCCCTTGACCAGGAAATGGAGCCGTTTCCTGGCAAAGTTCAAAATGACGTTGCCCATCTCGGAGTCAAGGTAGTCATACGGCCCGATGATGCCGGTAGGACAGACGACCGTGGCATCCAAGCCCTGATTGACGGTATCCAGCACCACCCGCGCTCCCTCGGCCTTTGTCTGATCGTAAATGTCAAGAAGATTATCTACGATAAAGGGAGCATTTTCGTCAACGACTACGCCATGAGGCAGGCGCGCCAATGCATGAATGGAACTGACGTGCACCATCCGCCGCACGCCGCTGCGCAGCGCCGCCTGCGCCGTGTTGCGCGCGCCATCCACGTTCACCTTGCGCATCAACGGCTCCGCGCCCGGCAGGATCGAGATGATGCCGGCCAGATGAAAAACCACATCTACACCGGCCATGGCGCGATCCAGCGATGCCGGATTCAGCACATTGCCTTCGATGCGTTCCACCGCTAACCCCTCCAGCGCGCGACAACGATCGTTGGGCAACACCAGCGCACGCACCGGTTCGCCCGCAGCGAGCAACTCGCGAATCAACACATTCCCCACATGCCCTGTAGCCCCTGTCACCAGAATCATTCCGACCTCCGTCTCAAGCCATTCAATAGAATTTGGATACTGTTTTCGGCTACCCGTCCCCAATCGGCGCCGTGGGGATCAAGCAACCCTTGAAACAACAAGCCACTTGCCAATGAAAGCACTACCTGCGCTCCCGCCTCAGCGTCCATCGAAGCGAAGGAGCCTTCCGCAATGCCACGTTGAATCAATCCGACCATAAATTCGTGATAATGACGATAGGTGGCTAAACTGGCCTGTTGCGCCGTGGTATCCCGGCTGGATTGAGTCCAGAATTCCAGAATAAGGGGCATCTGTTCGAGGTTAGATTGCAGCGCATCCCGCGCCGCACGCATCAACAACACAAAGAGATCGGGGACCGGCAAAGATGTAGCCGTAATCGGAATCAAAGCGCGCTCCAGATCGCCAAGCCAGTCCGCCAAGATCGCCAAAAACACCGCCTGCTTGCTCTCAAAATGATAATAAAATGCGCCCTTACTGATTCCGGCGCTCTCACAAATCTCGGCCACGCCGGTAGCGTCATAGCCGTGTTCGGCAAAACAACGGCGAGCTGCCTGCAAAATCAGCCCTCGTGTCTCTTCACTGCGGGGTTGAGTCATGGTGTCTCCTTAAAAAACTGACCGGTCGGTATTTTTATTTTATACCGTATTCCAACGTTGTCAATGACGAGATTCTATGTGGTTTTGACTATCCATGCGCACAGGCCATAATAGGGACATCGGAGATAATCAAAAACAATGTGGACGAAAAAATGAAGTTCTTTAAAAACAATCACCTTCTCAATCGCCTGCAATTAGTAGAAGAAACACAAGGGTTAACCAGTACGCAGCGCAGCAATCTGCGCAACTCGCAGTTAGACGCCCTGGGGGTGGGAATCGCCAGTGGGGTTTCATCATTCCTGGCCGTCTTTCTGACCCGGATGGGAGCGACGAATTTCCAGGTCGGATTGCTCAATGCAATGCCGGGGCTGACGGGGTTGTTGCTGTCCATTGTGATCGGGCGTTTTTTGCAAACCCGGCGCAACGTTGTGCCCTGGTACAGCCGATCGCGCGCCATGGTAATTTCGACTTATGCGCTGACCGGTCTGGCGGCGCTCATCCTGCCACAGAGCGCCATCGTGCCGGCAGTTCTCGGCCTTTGGTTGCTGGCAAGCTTACCTCAGACGATGCTCAACATCGCTTTCAATGTTGTAATGAACAACATGGCCGGGCCGCGCGGACGTTATACCTTTATGAGCCGCCGGTGGGCCATCATCGGGCTCGCGTCGGCGGCGGCAACGGCGCTGGCCGGGCAAATCCTGGAACGGCTGACGTTCCCGGTGAACTACCCCCTCGTCTTCATTCTCTTTTCAAGCGGCGGTATCATCAGTTACATCTTTTCCAGCCGCTATGAATTACCGCCCACTCCCCCACCCCCGGCGACGGAACGCCGCCCGCTCGGGCAGCAAATACGGCATAGCGTCAACGCCGTTATCAAAGAGCGCGCCTTCGTAACATTTTCGGCCAAACGCCTGGTGTACATCCTGGGGTCAACGCTGACCAACCCGCTGTTCACGCTGTACTACGTGCGCCAACTACAAATCTCGGATGGCTGGATCAGTGCGATCACAACGGCGCAGCAAGCGCTGGTGCTGGTCGGATATGCAGTCTGGCCGCGCTTGCGCAACCGGTTTGGGACGCAATGGGTTCTGCTCAGCACCACCCTGGCGCTCTCGCTGTACCCGGCTCTGACCGCTATCACAGCGCGCGTCGAGTTGCTGGTGCTGTACGCGGGCATCTCCGCCATTTTTCAAGCCGGGCTGAACCTGGTTTTCTTCGACGAGTTAATGAAGACGGTCCCGGCGGCGGAGACGGCTACATTTGTAGCCGTAGATCAAAGCGTGCAACATGTGCTGGGCGTATCCGGCCCATTGGTGGGCACGCTGTTGTCCACCCACATCGGTATTGGCGGGGCAATGATCGTCAGTGGCGGCGTGCGCCTGGTCGGATTTGGATTGTTTCTCTTTAATACGAAAGGAATTAAGGAATTGAGGAATTGAGGGTACAAACGATTGTATATTGTTTTTGTGCTGGGTGTGTGCATCAGACGAAACCGCGATTCGGCATAGTTTCAACTCAGCGTATAATTAACCAGAACGTGAAACATGAAACCCGACGTCACCCATCTGTTTTCTCATTGACACCTTTGACCGGCATGATGGCGGGATGTGCATCGCCGCAGGCAATGGCATCGTCGCCGGGACGCCTTTCGAGAATATTGAGGCATTTTTGGATGAAGCGGTACAATATGGGACAGCGCACCGGCAATCCTACATATAAATATCATTCATCGAAGGAGGATTCTTTATGACGACGACGGAATTCTACGAGCGCATCCGTTTTCGCGGACAACCTGTGGCCCACCCCGACGCCACGGTGGTATTTGGCAATGCACGCTTCACCGTACTGACGCCGCGATTGCTACGGATGGAATGGGCAGAAATCGGACAATTTGAAGATCGCTGCACTTACGCCTTCCCTTCGCGTTACACGGCGACGCCTCCCGCCATCACGACGCGCAAGGATAACGATATGCTGATTATCGAGACGGGCGCGCTGACCCTGCGTTACGGACCGGAGCAAGGTCCGTTTACCGCAGCCAATCTTAGCGTCAAGCTGACGCTCAACGGGACGCCGGTGGTGTGGATGCCGGGCACACCCAATCCGCAGAATCTGCGCGGCACACGGCGCACGCTCGACGGCTGCGAAGGCGAGGCGGCCCTGGAAGAAGGACTGCTCTCGCGCGCCGGGTGGACGCTTTTCGACGACAGCCGCAACGTCATTTTCGACAACGACGGTTGGGTCGGCGCGCGTCCAGAGTTCGCGCTGCAAGACTGGTATTTCTTCGGCTATGGACACGATTACCAGGCCGCCATCGCCGAATACACACAGTTCGGTGGGCAGGTTCCGCTGATCCCCCGCTACATCCTGGGGGGATGGTGGTCGCGCTATTGGGCCTACAGCGAACAGGATTTGCGCGCCCTGGTGGCCGAATTTGAAGAGCACGACGTGCCGCTGGATGTGTTCGTCATTGACATGGACTGGCATACCCCCAACGGCTGGACCGGCTACACCTGGAACCGCGACCTGTTCCCCGACCCCCCGGCATTTCTCAAGTGGCTGCACAGCAAAGGGCTGCGCGTTACGCTCAATCTGCACCCCGCCGACGGCGTCCAACCGCACGAGACCATCTACCCCGAATTCGCCAAAGCGCTGGGGATTGACCCGGAAAGCAAGCAGCCGGTCCCCTTCCGCATCGCCAACAAGGACTACGTCAAACACTACTTTGAAATGTTGCACCATCCGATGGAAGACGATGGCGTGGATTTCTGGTGGATGGACTGGCAACAGGGGGAAATCTCCGAGGTCAAGGGGCTGGACCCGTTGCCGTGGATCAATCACCTGCACTTCAACGACATCAAGCGGCACACCGGGCCGAAAGGGAGCACGCTGCGCCCGATGCTCTACAGCCGGTGGGGCGGATTGGGCAACCACCGCTACTACATCGGCTTTTCCGGCGACACGTTTGTGCGCTGGACGGCGCTGCAATTCCAGCCCCACCTCACGGCAACGTCGGCCAACGTCGGCTACGGCTGGTGGAGCCACGACATCGGCGGGCACATGGGCGGCGCGACAGACCCGGAGCTGTACACACGCTGGGTGCAATTCGGCGCAGTCAGCCCGGTTCTGCGGCTGCACGCCACCAAAGATCCCCGCGCCGAACGCCGGCCCTGGGCCTACCCGCAGCCTTACGCCGACGCGGCGATCACGGCCTTCCATTTGCGCTACAAACTGACACCCTACCTCTACACGATGGCGCGCCGCGCACACGACACCGGTCTGGCGCTCTGCCGCCCGATGTACTACGAACATCCCGAAGACGACAGCGCCTATCTGGCCCGCTACCAATACTATCTGGGAACGGACATCATCGCGGCGCCCTTCGTTTTTCCACGCGACGCCACAACCGGCCTGGCGCACAACGACGTATGGATTCCCGCCGGGACCTGGATCGCCTGGGATACGTTGGAAACCTTCGAAGGGCCCACGTGGGTGAGGCTGTGGGGCGACCTGAACCGCATTCCTTTATTGATACGGGCCGGGAGCATCCTGCCGCTGGCCGCCGACTTTGCGCCGGCCTCCGGCCAGAAGCTCGCGTCCGGCACGATTGACGCGCAACCAAAGGATAAACTGACGCTGGACGTCTTCCCCGGCAGTGGAGAATTCCGCTACTACGAGGATGACGGCGTCAGCGAGAACTACCGCGAAGGGCAGCACGAGTGGACGACGATGCACACCGATCAGCCGGACGCGCATACCTGGAGCGTTGAGATCGCCCCGGTCGAAGGGTGCTGCGACGCGCTCCCCGCACAGCGCAGCTACGACATCAACCTGCGTGGATGCACCTGCCCGCTGTACATTCTCATCAACGGCGACCCTGCCGGCGAATGGAGTTACGACGAAGCCACCCTGACCGCCACGGCAACCGTGCCCAAGCAGCTCAAGTCGCAGCCGGTAAAAATTGTCGCGACGACGCAGGGGCCCATCGTCGCCATCGGGACCAGGAACAACTGGCTGATCACCCTCGCCGAGATTGAATGTCTGTTGGGCGAAACGTGCGCTTCGGAGATTCTCGAACCGGGGAGCCTGCTGGAATGGGAAAAGCTGACGGAAGCCGAAGCGGAAGCCTTTAGCCAGGCGGTTGCGCGCCTGGGCGGACCCTTCGCCAGCATCCTTGAATACGCCACGCCGGAGGAAGCCGGCCAACAGTTAGGCCACGTCATCATCGCAGCGCCGCTGAGCGGCGACCCGTACAACGCCGAAGTCACGTTCACCCGCCGGCGGGGAGGACGCGCCGACACGACCACCTCGCACTTCACCCATACCACCGCCACCCACATCCTGCCCACGCCGTTTGCCGCCGACGTCGCCGCGCCCATGCAATGGGAAGCCTTCATCCGGTTGGAATGGCGCGGTGTGGAAATTCGCACGATCTTCCACAGCGCGCCGCTGTTCCCGGCGATCCCGCGCTGGCAGGCAGTGATCTACGACAGCCGAGAGACGCCGCTGGCCGCCGCCGATGTGCTGGACGAAAAAGGACGGCCCAATCCGGGCCTGAAGTGGCGCACCTACGCACAAACCATCGAAAACTCCGTCACATTCCAACGCGCGCACTTCGTGATGCTCCAGGAGGGTCAGTTGGAAGCGTTGAAAGAGACGCCCACGCTGGCCGCTTACCTGACTGCGACGGTGACCAGTCTGGGGGCGCGCGACGCCATCTTTGAATTTACTTCACACAGTCCGGTCACCATTATCCTGAACGGGCAACCGGTCGCCGAGAATTTCAAGGCCGCAGAAGACTCGGCGTTGGGGCGCTTTGTCCACGGCACGCGACAAACCGTCCCAGTGCGACTACAGGCCGGAGAGAATACTCTGCTCATTCACTGCCCGGCGGAATACAAACACTGGCCCTTCTGGTTCTTCGGCGGCGCGTTTGTGACGCTGGACGGCGAATTGATCATAGATTTAAAGTAAGGAATGGAAGCCCACCCAACCTGGAAAGAGCGAGTGCGACAACTCAAGGCGGAAACCTACGCCCTCTATCTGGCCTATCGCGACCCGCGCACACCCTGGTATGCGCGGGTCTTTGCCGCCAGTGTGGTCGCTTACGCCTTCAGTCCGATTGACCTGATCCCGGACTTTATCCCCGTGCTTGGTTATCTGGACGACCTGCTCCTGGTACCGCTGGGTATCTTGCTGGCGATCAAAATCATCCCGCCGGGAATCATGCAGGAGAGCCGGGCAAAAGCACAAGAGGCATTGAACCAGGACCAAAGCATCGGGCGCGCGGCAGCCATCGCCATCGTCGCGATCTGGTTGACGTTGGCCGCGTTGGGGATAGTCATCGCCCTGAGATAAAGGGAGAGTTTTCGCGGGCGGGGGT
>DAOUFX010000241.1:0-4792 GCA_034429675.1 Anaerolineae bacterium
ACCCCCGCCCGCGAAAAACCTTCCTTTAATTCCCCCGCTTTAGCGGGCTATTTTCAGAGGAGAAACTTATGACCAAATTGCACGAACTGAACCAGGCAGGGCAGGCGCTCTGGTTTGACTTCATCCGGCGGTCGCTGTTGACTTCCGGCGAGCTGAAGGATTTGGTGGCGCAGGGAGTGCGCGGCGTCACCTCCAACCCGGCCATTTTCGAGAAAGCCATCGCCGGCAGCAACGACTACGACGAGGACATCGAGCGCCTGGCGCGAGCCGGGAATTCCGTGGAGCAAATCTACGAGGCGCTGGCCCTGGACGACATCCGCCGCGCCGCCGATGTGCTGCGCCCGGTCTACGACGAAAGCGCCGGGCGTGACGGCTACGTCAGCCTTGAGGTCAGCCCGACGCTGGCCGGCGACGTCGCCGGCACGCTCGCCGACGCGCGCCGGCTCTACGCCGCGCTGGATCGCCCCAACATCCTGATCAAAGTCCCCGCGACACCCGCCGGGCTCGAAGCCGTGCCGGCGCTGATCCACGAAGGCATCAACGTCAACGTCACCCTGATCTTCTCCCAGGAGAATTACGCCGCAGTGGCCGAAGCTTACATCGCCGGGCTGGAAAAACGGCTGGCCGACGGCAGACCGTTGAACACGGCAGCCTCGGTCGCTTCGGTTTTCGTCAGCCGGATAGATACGGCCCTGGACGAAGCGCTGGCGGGCATGGGGAAAACACACCTGCAAGGCCGCGCCGCTGTCGCCAACTCGAAAATCATCTACACCCAATTCAAGGAAATTTTTAGCGGCCCGCGCTGGGAAAAACTGGCCGCGAACGGCGCGCACGCGCAACGCCCGCTGTGGGCCAGCACCGGCACGAAAAATCCGGCGTATGCCGACACGCTCTACGTGGACACGCTCATCGGACCGGACACGGTGAACACGGCGCCGCCGGCCACGCTCCAGGCGTTTATGGACCACGGCGTGGTCGAGCAAACCGTCGAGAACGACGTGGACGAGGCTCGCCAACATCTGGCGCTCCTGGCCGAACTGGGGATTGATCTGGACAAAGTGATGCAACAGCTTCAGGACGCCGGCGTGGCGCAGTTCGTCAAGGCGTTTGAGAGCCTGCTCGCCAGCGTCGCCCAGAAGCGCGCGCGCTTCCTCCCGGCGCTGCCGCAGATAGAATTCAGCCTGGGCGCCTACGAGGACGCCGTAGAGCAAACATTGACCGGCCTGCAAGGCCGCGCGGTTGCGCAGCGCATCTGGCAGCACGATCACACCGTCTGGCGACCTTCTCCGCAGGAAATCACCAATCGCCTGGGGTGGCTGCGCATCGCCGACGCCATGCAAAATCGCATCGCGGAACTCACCGCTCTGGCCGACGCCGTGCGCGCCGACGGCTACACCCACGCTCTGCTCCTGGGCATGGGCGGCTCCAGCCTGGCCCCGGAGGTCTTCCGCAAGACGTTCGGCGTCAAGCCGGGGTATCTCGACCTGGCCGTGCTGGACAGCACCGACCCCGGAACCGTCCAGAAGTACGCCGACCGGCTCGACCCGGCCAAAACGCTGTTCATCGTGTCCACCAAATCCGGCGGCACCGTCGAGACTTTCTCCTTCTTAAAATTCTTCTACAACCGGGTCGCCGCGGCGATGGGACAGGAAAAGGCCGGACGGCACTTCGTCGCCATCACCGATCCCGGCAGCGGCTTGGCCAAAGAAGCGGAACGCCTCGGTTTTCGCGCGACCCTGATCAACGACCCCAACATCGGCGGGCGCTACTCGGCGCTTTCGTGCTTCGGATTGGCGCCGGCGGCGCTGCTGGGCATGGATCTGAACGCGCTGCTGCTCAGCGCGCAGGCCATGGCCGAGCGCTGCAAAGCCGGCGCTGCCGCCAACGACGGGTTGCGCCTGGGCGCGGCTCTGGGAACGCTGGCGACGGCCAGCCCGGCGCGGGACAAAGTCACGTTTGTGATCGCGCCCGCATTGGCCAGTTTTGGGGACTGGGTGGAGCAACTGGTGGCGGAAAGCACCGGCAAAGAAGGGAAAGGCATCCTGCCGGTGGTCGGCGAGACGCCGTCCGCGCCCGCAGCTTACGGCGCGGATCGCCTCTTCGTTTCGCTGGAGCTGGCCGGGGATGAGAGCGGCGCCGCCGCGATCAAGGCCCTGCAAGATGCCGGCAACCCGCTGGTGCGCGTGCGCCTCAACCATCTGACCGACCTGGGAGCGCAGTTCTTCCTCTGGGAATTTGCCACCGCCGTGGCGAGCGTCTGCCTGGACATCAACCCCTTCGACCAGCCCAACGTCGAGTCGGCCAAGGTGGTCGCCCGCGCGATGGTCAAAGCCTACCAGGAGCAGGGGACGCTGCCGGCCGGCGAAACCGCGCCGTGCGACGCCGCAACCCTGCGCGCCTTCCTGGCTCAGGCCAAACCCGGCGATTACGTCGCCATCCAGGCTTACGTCCAACCGACTGCCGCCGCCGACGCCGCGCTATCCGCGCTACGCCATACCCTGCGCGACCGGCTCAAGCTGGCGACAACCGTGGGCTACGGGCCGCGCTTCCTCCACTCCACCGGCCAGCTCCACAAAGGCGACGCCGGCAATGGGTTGTTCATCCAGATCACGGCCGAGGCGGCCCAAGACCTCGCCATTCCGCAAGAAGCCGGGCAGACCGGATCGGACATCAGCTTTGCGGTGCTCGAACGGGCGCAAGCGTTGGGGGACTACCAGGCGCTCCGGGACGCGGGGCGGCGCGCCATCCACCTGCACCTGAGCCAAAACGTGGTCGCCGACATCGAAAAACTGACGGCAACCGTTAAACAAACGGCCTGACGTTTCTCACCATAGGACGTGAAACGTGACAGGAAAATCACGTTTCACGTTTCACGAGCCCTTGTGCGAGTCAGCAATCCGTCAAGCAGTTTTCGCACACACGTGATGACTACACCTACTTCGTATACCGCTGCGTGATCGGCAGGCGCCGGTCTTTGCCGAAAGCGCGCCCGGTGATGCGCACGCCGGGAGGCGCCTGGCGCCGTTTGTACTCGTTGCGATCCACCATGCGCACCACGCGCAACACCAGATCCGCCGGCAGCTCCAACAGCGCGACAATGTCATCGGGCGCCTGATCCTCTTCCACGTAAGCCTTAAGAATGGCATCCAGCACTTCGTAGGGCGGCAGCGAATCCGAATCCTTCTGATCGGGCCGCAGCTCTGCCGAGGGCGGACGGGTGATGCACCGCTCAGGAATCACCGGCGCAGCGCCCTGCTCGTTCCGCCAGCGCGACAAGTCGTAGACCAGCGTTTTCAACACATCCTTAATGACCGCGTAGCCTCCGGCCATGTCGCCGTAAAGCGTCGCGTAGCCGGCGCTCATCTCGCTCTTGTTGCCCGTGGTCAACACCAGCCAGCCGAACTTGTTGGAAAGCGCCATCAAATAATTGCCACGGATACGCGCCTGGAGATTTTCCTCGGCAACGCCGGGGGCGGTTCCGGCAAAAGGCGTCGCCAGCACGTCGAGATAACCCTGGAAAACCTTCTCAATGGGGATGACCATAAACTGAATCCCCAGATTCCGCGCCAGCCCGGCGGCGTCATCGTTGCTCATATCGGACGTATAACGTGAAGGCATCGCTACCCCGGTAACGTTCTCCGGGCCGAGCGCGTCGGCGGCGATGCAGGCCACCAGCGTGGAATCAATGCCGCCGGATAAGCCGATCACCACTTTCTGGAAGCCGTTTTTGCGCACGTAATCCCGCGTCCCCAAGACCAGCGCCTTGTAAACCTCGGCCAACGAATCGGGCAGCTCGACCAGGCGCGGCGCGACCGGAGGCCGGTAATCGTTCCGGGAAATGGCGGGCAAGGGAATAACCGGCAACGATTCGGTTTGCGCCTTGCGCCGACGTGGATCGTGCAAACGGCGGCGGAAGACGGCGCTGACGTCCACGTCCGTCACCACAAAATCCTCCTCGAACTGCGCGCCGCGCGCCACCACTTCGCCGCGCTCGTTAAAAATGGCGCTGGCCCCGTCGAAGACCAGCTCATCCTGGCCGCCGACCATGTTGCAGAAAATCACCACCGCGGCGTTGTCCATCGCACGGGTCGCCAGCATCCGTTCACGCGCGCGCGCCTTCCCCGCATGGTAAGGCGACGAGGAGATATTCACCAGAATGCGCGCCCCGCCCTGCAACGCCTGCGCGTCCGGCGGGCCGGCGGGATACCAGATGTCTTCGCAGATGTTCACGCCGAAGATCACGCCCTCGCGTTCGAAAACGGGGAATTCCATCCCACGCCGGAAATAGCGGTCTTCGTCGAAAACGGCATAGTTGGGCAGGTAATGCTTGTAGTACGTGTGCACCCAGCGCCCATCGTGCAAAATGGCCGCCGCATTGTAGACCTCGTCATCCACCACATCGGCGAAACCCACCACCGCCGTCAGCCCGGAAGTTTCACCGGTCAGCCGCTCCATCACCGCGCGGTTGGCCTGCAAAAAAGCCGGCTTCAACAACAAATCCTCCGGCGGGTACCCGGTCACAGCCAGCTCTGGGAACACCACCAGATCGGCTCCGGCCGCCTTCGCGCGCCGGACGTCGTCCACAATCCTGGTTGCGTTTCCATCCAAATCCCCCACCAAAGCATTCATTTGCGCCAGAGCAACACGCCATCGAATCACAAAAACACCTCCAAAACATTCGGAATTCTTCCAAATCTGGTATAATGACTTATAACCGTTTCTCACCAACACCTGAGCGCCGTGGTATCTTCTAAAAATTTAGGGGGTGGGGTTTGGGGGCGGGCGAGGCCTG
>DAOUFX010000242.1:0-9490 GCA_034429675.1 Anaerolineae bacterium
GCGGGCAATTGCCCGCGCAAACACTTGTCCGGCCTATAGTTTATTGTTGGCGCATCACAATCGGCAGCAAAACGACTTGGATGGGTTCTTCGCCGGTTTCGACGGCGTCAAAGGGCCTGTCGTGATTCAGGGCCAGGGCGACGTTGCCGGTGTTGTCCACGGCCTGGGCGAAGTAGGTGATGGGCCCACTGGTGGCCGGCGCGCTGCCGGTGGCAACGCCGATGCCCGCGCTGTTCTCGCCGAGGTAGGTCAGCTCGACCTTCTGCCACTCGGTCTCGCTGTCCCGCTGGTAGAGCACGACCACGCGCGCGACGCCCGACGAATCCTCGCCGGCGTCGGCTCTGTCGCTCAGGAAGACGTTGAAGGTTAGCGACTGGCTGGTGCTGACGGCTCTCACGGCCCAGATGTTGGGCGCCAGGAAGTCGGTGGCGCTGAACGGCGCGTGGTAGACCTCCAGGTGCAGATTTTCGTAGCGTCGCAGGGTGCCGGTGGTCGCCGGGTCGTTGCCGGCAGCCTGGAACTGTGTGGGGACGACGACCAGCCTTTCCTGAACGCTACCGTCAATACTGAGGAAGCGGTTGATGGTGCCGAGTTGCGCCGGATACCAGCTGCCGTTGTTCGGGAACAGTGGTTCGGTTTCCAGGAAGGTGGCGTCGGTGACGATGCGTGAGATCAGGGGATCGAAACCCTCTTCTTCGACGTAGGCGCCGCCGGCTATCAGGACGCCGTGCGCCACCATTCCGGCCATCGCCGGGGTATTTTGGAGCGGTTCGGCGATGCGTGGCGCGACCGGGCGTCCTGCGGAGATGAGCAGGTCGTCGCCGCCGTTGACGGTGTAGTAGGTTCCCATTGCATTCTGAACCGGCGTGTAGGCGAAGGTGTAGGTGTAGACGGTCTTGACGGCAGCGGCGGCTTCGGCGCGCACCGGCGTGACCCGGCGTTGTACCGCCGGGCTGCCGGGCGCGGTGGTGGTGGTCTGTGGCATGCTCACGCCCAACATCGGCAGGCCGTATAGGGTCGCCTCCTCGATGATTTTTTCGTCGTAGTTGTTGAACGACGCGGCGGCGGCGCTGTTGAGATAGCGTTGCTTCGCCCGCACCAGCGCTTCGCCGACGGTGGGCATTGCCTCATCCTGCCAATATCCCAGTTCTTCGGTGAAATTCAGCATCAGCCGTTCGGAGTAGGCGATCAGATCGGAGTCGCCGTAGCCGTAGCCGGTGTTGCCGATCCACGTGCCGCCTTGCCGCAACAGCGCCTGCGCCCAATCCACGCCCTCCCAATCTGAGGACGCCTGCCCGTCGGGGACGTTCAGCCCGGAATGGCAGCCGACGGAGAAGTTGAGCGTGCCGTTGTAGTCGGTCGTCCCGGTGATTTCGTTGGCGAAGACGAAGAGGTCGGCCCAGCGTGGGGCTTCGGGGATGGCGGGCGGGATTGCGCCGTAGTGCGTGAAGTGCGCGTTGATGCTGTTGACGTCGCTGCTCTCTGTGACCGAGATGAGAGACCCGCGCAGGTCATCCGCCGTCCAGTCCTCCGCAATCAGCGTTTCAACCGGATCGAGGGCCTGCGCGTCGAGGGCGTCGGTGATGGCGCCGGCCTCGTCGGTCAGGAAGTCGTAGCCGGTGACGAAGGCATCTTCGGGTTCCAGGTAGCCGTCCTGCTCCAGGAAGGCGTCCAGGGCCACGCGGATGTCGTCCGGCGTTTCAACCAACCGTCCGACGGCAAATTGCGCCAGATAGAACTCGCGCCCGCGTCCCGGCAGGGGGACGACGCCGGCGTAATAGTCGTCGCTCAGGAAATAACGCCTGGCGAAGGCGTTGACCAGGTTCGTCGCAAACGCTGCGTCTTCGTAGGTGCGCTCGTTGGAGACCAGAGCGTCGTCGCGGAGGCGGCGCTGTGGGATGGCGCGGTCGTCGCCTACCAGTACCAGGTATTTGAGGTTGGGGTAGGCGGGGGCCAGCTCGTAGACGAGCAGTTTGATGTGTTGCGCGACGTAGTTGGCAAAGTGCGGGTTCTCAAAGTGCGCGTCCCATTGCGCGTAGGCTTGCACAATTTCCGGGTAAGCCGAGAGTTCCACGATCTCGCCGTTTACCTGCGGGTGCAGCGCCAGCTCGTCAAGCGTGTCGCCAACGTCGCTCATAACATCTTGCGCGTCCGGATAGAGCGCTTCGAGGCGCGCCGTGTTGATTAGAATCAGGGTTTGCACTCCTGGATCCACCGGCGGCGTGTTGACGCTCACTGTGATGGTGCCGGTCGGTGGGAGTTCTGGCGCCGGCGGCGGGGCCACGTGAACGCTCAGGGCGTAGGGGATTTCTGCCGTGCTGCTGGCATAGCCGGTGACGGCGATGTAGTAGGGGCCGGCCAGTTCGTGCACATCATAGGTGATGTATTCGCTGCTGGCAAGCGGGGTAATGGAAAGGTCTACCAGACTGCCGATGTTGCTGATGCGCCCGATATTGCTGATGCGCCCGATGTTGCTGATGCGCCCGATGTTGCTGATCCGCCCCAGGTCGCGGATTTGCCCGGTTTCCTCATTGATTTCCGGGGCAAACAGCAGCAGGTCGAAATCCTGAGTCAGCTGGCTGAGTGTGATGAAGAGGGTGGAATCCGGCTCGGGCACCGGCACTTTGTACCAGTCAATCTCACGGAAGTTGTAGAGCGATCCGGTCACGCTATCGGTGCTGCTGATGGGCTGCGCGGCGTCGCGCGAGTTATTGGTGATGGTGACGTAGGTGCTGGCTACGGCGCTGCCGTTAACGTTGAAGGCGGTCACGCTTGCCACATACTCTCCCGCGTTCTGGTAGGTGTGGCTGACGACGCGCCCGCCGCTGCCGTCGCTGCCGTCGCCGAAGTTCCAGTCGTAGAGCACGTTGCTGCCGGTGGCGACGCCGGCGCTGAACCAGGTGGTTTCTCCCAAAGGCGTGGGGCTGTTGTTGAAGGCTTGTAGCCCGCTGATGGCGCTGCCGCCCACGCTGATCACGACTTCGTCTACGACGCTCGCCCCGTACTCGTCGGTGACGTTGAGGGCGAACGTGAGCAGCGCCGGTGAAGCCGGCGCGGTGAAGCCGGCGCGGGCTGTGTTCCCGTTGCTGAGGGCGACCGTTGTCCCGCCGGTTTGTTGCCAGCGGAAAGTTAGCGCGTGCCCGTCGGGGTCGTAGCTGCCGCTGCCGTCGAGGCTGACGCTTGCGTTGACGTTGACTGCTTGATCCGGCCCGGCGTGGGCGACGGGCGGGCGGTTGACGACGCGCACGTGGGTGGTCGCGCTGACCTCGCCCGATGCGTTGGCGGCGGTGACGGTGGCCGTGTAAAGGCCGGGGGCGGCGTATTGGTAGATGACGTTTTCCCCCACATCTACCTGCCCATCTCCCAGGTCCCAGAAGAAGTCAATCGGTTGTGTGCCGCCGCTGACGGTTGCTGTCAGATAAGTGGGCTGCCCGGCGACGGTGGGGCTGCTGTTGAAGGCGCGCAATCCGCTGATGGGCGCGCTGACGCTCTGCGTTTCGTAGGCGCCGATGTCGCAGCGGGCGCTGCCGGTTCCGGGGCGCACCGCGCGCCGTTGATCGTCAGCCAGCACGCAGGCGCCGGCGTCAATGGCCGGGCTGCCGGGTTGCAGCGCGCGCGTCCAGGTGTTGCCGCCGTTGTCGGCCAGCGGGGCCAGCCGCGCGTCGGCCACGACCAGATCACCCGGCCCGTTCAGCCCGCACGATGCGTCGTCGCTCAGGTTATAGCCTGCCGAGGTAATCGCCCCGAAGCAGTTGTCCCCATCGGCGATGCCCGCGAGGAGGGTGTTGTCGAGTTGGACGCTGCCCGTGTCGTTGGCGATATTGTCGCCATCCCAATCCGAGTCGTTGCTCAGGGTGACGTTGGTTGCCGTGACCGCGCCGGTGTTATAGATGCCGCCGCCGGCGCTGAAGCAGGTGTTGTCGCTGAGCGTTGTATTGGACAGCGTCAGGTGTCCTGCGTTGAAGATGCCGCCGCCATCCAGCGCGGCGTCGTTGCCGCGTAGCACGGCGTATTCCAGGTGGGCCTGTCCCATGTCGGCGACGTAGAGGCCGCCGCCGTCAGCGATAGAGGTGTTGCTGAGGATTTGCCCACCGTTGATGGTCAGGGCGCCATAGAGGACATGCACGCCGCCGCCGCGGTCGCCGGCGCTGTTTTCACGAATCTGGCCGTCGTCCAGGTAGAATTCCCCATTGTATATTTCTACGCCGCCGCCATTGGCGGCGCTGTTGCCGTAGAAGTAGCTGCCGCCGGTTTGGATGACGACAGAGCCGGCGCCGACGTAAAGGCCGCCGCCGCTGTAGCTGGCCTGGTTTTGATACACACCACTGTTCGTGAGGGTCAGGTTGCCGATGCCCTGGGCGATGCCGCCGCCGTCGGGCGCCGTATTCGCGAAGATCCAGCTGTTGTTGATGCCGGTGTTGCCCCAGCTCATCAACCCGCCGCCGGCGCCAGAGATGATTGTGTTGTGATGGAGTTCGCTGTCGTTGATCTCCAGCCAACCTTCCTCCATAAAGACGCCGCCGCCGCGCTCTTCCGCTGTGTTGCTAAAGGCAACGCTTCCAGATAGCCGCACTCTGCCGCTGCCGGAGAGCCCGCCGCCATTCAATGCGGCGTAGTTGCTGTGAAGCCAGGCGTTGGTCAATTCCAGGTCGGATGCCGGCTGTGTGCGGATGCCGCCGCCGGAGTCAGCGGCGACGCCGTTCATTATTGAGACTCCCGCAATGACGACGCGTCCGGATTGTTGCAGGTCCAACACGCGATCCAGCGTTCCGCCGTCAATGACCGTAACGTCGGGGCCGGCGCCGGTGATGGTCAACGGCACCCAAACATCCAGGTCGCCGCTCAGGTTGTCGTCCTCGCCGGCGCCGGGGAGGCTGAGGACGTAGACGCCGGGCGACAGCCGGATGGTGTCGGTGAGCAGGCAGTTGTCGGACGGAGCGCCGTTGTTGGCCGTGAGGATGGCCTCGCGCAGCGTGCAGTTGCCGTTGGGGATGGCGTCGTCGCTGAAGGTGTCCACGTTGACGGCAAATTGCGCCTCGTGCGCGCCGATGTCCGGGGCGCTGCCGTTGGGCCGCGGGAAGTCGAGGCGGTCGTGGGTGATGCCCGCGTCCACTCCCCGGTCAATCGCTGCCGATCCGGCTCGCAGGCGATAGTCGTCCAGACCGGGATTCTCGAACAGCGGCGCGCCGGTGACGTTGTGGGCGCCCACGCTGACGTTGCCGGAATAGGCGATGCCGTCGTCGAAGAGGCTGTAGTCTGCGTAAACCAACGCCGTCGCGGATGTGGCGATGTCGGCGTAGTGATCGCTGAAGATGGTGTTGGTGATGTAGGCTTCGCCTTCTTCAACGTAGACGGCTGCGACCGTGCCGGTGACGGGGCCGGCGATGGTGACGTGGATGAGCTCGGCGCGCCCGAAGCCGTTGTATTCCAACACATACAGCGCTGCGCCTTCCATATTCGCGCTATTGCGACTGAAGATGGCATTCACGAAGCGTCCTGTGGCGGCGTCGTTTTCAAGATACACGCCGCCGCCGCTGCCCCCGGCGAAATTGTGGATGAAGTCCGTTTCGTCGGCGGTGAGGGCGCCGATCGCATAGACGCCGCCGCCGTCGCCGCCGGCGTTGTTGTCGCGGATGACGCTGCGGGTCAGGTGGATTTCGTTGATGGCGGACGGATACGTATCGTAGATTCCTCCGCCATCTTCCTCCGCGAAGTTCCCGGCAATGACGCTGTCGTTAGCGTTCAGGGCGCCGCCGTTGTGGACGCCGCCGCCGGCCCCCCGAGCAACATTGTTCATAATCATGCTCTGTTGCGCGTTGACGCTGCTGTAGTCGTTGGCGATGCCGCCGCCGGCGAACGCCTGGTTGTTGTTGATGGTGCTTATCACGAGGTCCAGATTTCCCTCGTTCTCGTAGATACCGCCGCCTTTTCCTGCGTCGTTGCTGCTGTTCTCGAAGATGTGCGAGTTGACAATGCTGGCTTGGCCGCTGCTATGGTAGAGGCCGCCGCCATCTGTGGCTGCATTTTGGGAAATCTCACAGGAGGTCATGGTCATGGTTCCGACGATAGCCAATCCGCCGCCGCTCGCGCTGGCCGTATTCCCTGAAACGATGCAGCCGGTGATGTCCAGGGTTCCGTTGATGTAAGCGCCGCCGCCGCTGTCGGCGCTGGCGTTGTTGCGCAGTTCCACGTCGCGCAGCACCGCGGGGCCGCTGATGTAAGCGCCGCCGCCTGCTCCGATTTCCCCGGTGCGGTTATCAACCAGACGGGCGTGGCTGAGGGTGACGCCTTGACCGGCGTACAGGCCGGCGCCGCCGCCATCGCTGCGGCCGCCTCTTATCTCCAGGTTTTCCAACGTCGCCGGGACGCCATCCAGATAGATTACCCGGCCTTCCCGCCGCGCGTCCAGCACAGTGGGACGGCTGATTGGATTTGAAATGGCCCAGTTCGTGGTCGTATAACCGCCGCGCAACGTCAGCGGTTGGCTGATGTATGCGGTTTGCCACAGCCCACTGCGGTCGGCGACGCCGGCGCACTTTCCGGCGATCTTGACTTCGTCGCCGGGGGCGGCGTGGTCAATGGCCAGTTGCAAGGCCGTCGCGCTGGAGCTGCTGTAGGTAATTCCCGGCGTGCTGGCCAGTTGGGCGAAGCAATGGACGTAATACTCGTCGGCGCCCAGATCCGGCGCGCCGTCGCTGGGGCGCATTTCGCCGTCAATGTCGGCAAACACGCCGGCGTCCACGCCGTTGTTGACCGACAGGCTCATCGTGTCCAGATGGAAGCCGTCCCCGGCAAAGTGAGGATCACCGGTGTACGCCTGGGTCACGAAGAGGTTGCCGCCGCCGGTGTAATTGATCGCGTTGCTAAACCATAGCATGCCGGTCACGCTGACGGTATTGTCGCTGCTGACGCTGATAGCGGCGGTGTGCTGCACCATGATCGTGTTGGTCAAGATGACGGTGGCCCCGGTGTTGAGGAATCCGATGCCGCTGCCGTCGCCGCCGCCGTTGTTGGCGAAGGTGGTATGCGCCAGGCGCGCCGTGGCGGCTTCGACGGCCAGCGCTGCGCCGCTCGAATCGGCAGTGACGCCGCTGTGGTTGGCGCGCACCACGTTGTTGACCAGATAAGGATCGCTGCCGATGCCGACGAAAATTCCGCCGCCGCGTCCCAATCCCGTGTCGCTGGCGCCGTTCGCCTGGATCAGATTGTTGGCAAGGGTGGAGGAACTGTTTTCGATGTATACCCCTCCGCCGATTCCTTCTTCGTAGAGGGTGGCATAGTTGTTTTCGATCACGTTATTGCTGAGGTTAGCGCCGTCGCCGCTGATGGCGACGCCGCCGCCCTCGCCGTTCAATCCCGGCCCGCTGTATTCCCCGGCGGTATTGTGGGCGATGCGGTTATGCTCCAGAGTCGCCAGGCTGGCGTACAGATAAACGCCGCCGCCGCCGCTCCGACCGTTGGCGCCGCCGAGATTGTACATGATTTGATTGTTGCGGAGGGTGGCCGTAGCGCTGACCACGTAGACGCCGCCGCCTGCGCCGTCGTAGGGGTGGGAGCCGCCGCCCAGACCGCTGGCATCGCCATGCACGATGGTCAGATTCTCCACGGTTGCGGAGATTTCTCCAGTGATGAAGAGGACGCGCCCCTGGTAGTCAGCATCCAGCGTGGTGGCGGATTCCGGATTGGCGTCCGCCCATTGGCCCGGGGTGTACCCGCCGCGCAGCGTCAGCGATTGACTGACGTAGGCCGTCTGTCTCAGCCCGTCGCGCAGACTGACGCCCTGGCAGTATCCGGCAATTTTCACCAGATCGTTGACCTGCGCAGCGTCTATGGCCTGTTGGACTGCGTCGGCGTTGAAGCTGGTGTAGGTGATTCCGGGGCTGCTGCCGAGCTGGGCGAAGCAAGTGGCGGCGGTGTTGCGCCAGATCGCCGGTACGAAGTCCTCGGCGGTGACGGCATCCAGGTCGCCGTCATTGTCTATGTCGCCGAGGGCAACTTGATAGCTCGGATTGCCGTTGTCGAGATAACTGCCGGCGGCGAAGTACCCATTGCCGTCGTTCAGGTAAACCACATTCGCGTAATCGCTCGTGCTGGCATCGGTGACGAAGGCGTCTAAATCGCCGTCGCCATCCAGGTCGCCCAGCGCGACGCCCGGCATGTCGGCATTTCCCAGAGCCTGTCCGTTGCTGGCAAAAAAGCCCAACGTGCCTGTTTGTACACCGCCCTGGTTGATCCAAACTGTGTTGTTCCCGTATCCGGCGACGAAGGCATCCAAATCCTGGTCGTTATCGAAATCGCCTAGCGCCACATCCAGGTTATCCCAATCGCTCAGAGTTTGCGGCGTGAGCGTGAAGTTCCCGGCGCCGTCATTGAGCCACACCTCGTCGCTGATAGTGCTTGGGGTAACAATAAAGAGGTCCAGATCGCCGTCATTGTCCAAATCGCCCATTTCTGCAGCGAACGCCGGCCCTGCGGAGACTGTGACAGGCGTCGCATCGAATATTCCTGCACTGCCTCCTTGAATTCCACCCTGGTTGACCCAGAGCAATGTGCCAGCGCTGTCAATAACGACGGCGTCCAGATCGCCATCGCCGTCTACGTCGCCTAATTTGACGTCATCGCCGGACAGGGCGCCTAGGAGTTGCGAATTGTTGAACACGCCCCAGCCGTCATTGAGCCAGACTTCATCCTGGCCGTCTTTTACGATGATGACATCCAAAAACGTATCGCCGTTCAGGTCGCCCAGCGCCGCGGCATTGGCCGCCTCGACCGTAGCGCTGATAGGTTGCGGCATCGCGAAATTGCCGGGTCCATTGCTGAATATCACATAACTATTCCCCGTGCTATCAATCAGGATGAGATCCTGAGCACCGTCAGCATCCAGGTTGCCCATCGCTACTGACTTGGCGCCGGGCGCCTCCCCGATGGACTCGTAGGAGAATAGACCGCTGCCGCTTTCCACCGCGGCGCGGAATTGCCACACGACCGCGGCGAGCGAGTTTTCGCCGGAGATGTTTTTTGTGGCGGTGTTGACCGTTGCCTGGATCAGTTCGCCGGGAAGGTACGGCTCCATTGGTTGAAAGGTGACGGTGTGTGAGAAGTTCTCAAGATCGTAAAAGCCATCCAAAAGTCCCCTCTGACTGCCGTAAATGGCAAAGGTTTCTGCGTCAATTGAATTCAGATCGAGGGGTTCATCAAAAGTCAGGGCTATTCTTGCCGTCGGGGCGACATTGTGAGCGTTGGGTGGCGGAACGGGGAAGGTGGGGAGGGGCGCCAGCGCCGGTCGCATCCAGGGGCCGGCCATCACTGCCGGCATTGCAGTGAGTCCGGTCAACCAGACTGCCAACGCAGTCAGAATCAATCCAATGCCGATGCTCAAAGCAATTTGCCCTTGATGGGCGCGCATTTTCCGATTCATTTTTATTTTCCTCCCTTGAAAATAGCCCGCTAAAGCGGGGGAATTAAAGGAAGGTTTTTCGCGGGCGGGGGT
>DAOUFX010000243.1:0-8427 GCA_034429675.1 Anaerolineae bacterium
ACCCCCGCCCGCGAAAAAACCCCCTTTGTTCAACGGTCGGTATGTGCGGTCTTGCCACTCCCGCGTGGAATGGTATAATCTCAACGCAATGGCTTTTTAAGTCTATAACTCTACTAGGAGAACAAAATTCCATGATTGACAAGCTCCTGGAAATTTTGCCGCAAGTTGTTACGATTTTGGTGCTGGTGACGGCGATCTTTGTCACCAGCTTATGGATAGGCATGGTTCTGTGGACTTTCCGCGACGTTCGCTCACGCTCGCGCGACGTGATTGCGCAAATCTTGGCGACCCTGATGGTGGCCGTCTTGACGCTGCCCGGCTTCATCGTCTATTTCCTGGTACGCCCCCGCGAAACTCTGGCCGAAGCCTACGAGCATGCGCTCGAACAGGAAGCCTTGCTCCAGGCGATCGAGGAGCCGGAAGCTTGCGTCGGATGCGGCGCCAAGGTGCGCAGCGATTTCCTCTATTGCCCCTACTGCCAGACACAGCTCAAAAAAGCCTGCCCCACCTGCGGGCGGGTTTTGCACCTGGATTGGAACATCTGCCCCTACTGCGGCGCCAACCAGGGCACGCGCGTCGTCGAACCGGTATTGGATCGCGCCGAAAAAGTCTCAGCGCAAGCATAAAATCAGTCCAAATCTTCCTCGCGCACGGTGTGTACCTTGAGGGTATTGGTCACACCGTGCACACTAAATGGAATCCCCGCCGTCAATATGACGTTGTTCCCCACGTTAGCGTAACCGTAAGCTGCTGCGGCTTTCACCAGAGTCTCAATCATCTCGTCGGTGGTATTGAAGGGAACGGCAACCGCTGGGCGCACCCCCCAAACCAACTGCATCCGCCGCGCCGTCTCTTCGAACGACGTGATCGCCAGAAGAGGTACACGCGGGCGATGGCGTGCAACCATGCGCGCCGTGCGCCCGGAATCGGTTGAGGTCAAAATGGCGGTCGCCTGTGCCGACTGAGAGATGGCAACGGTCGCCCGGCTGATCGCACGTGAGATGACCACGTGGTCGGGAAGGTCACGTTCTTCAACATCCAACAACTGGTTGTAGGGGAATTCGGCGGAATTCTCGATGGTCTCGGCGATTTTGGACATCATCCGCACCGCCTCCACCGGATACTTGCCCACCGAGGTTTCGCCGGAAAGCATCACGGCGTCGCTGCCATCGAGGATCGCATTGGCGACGTCCGAGGCCTCGGCGCGGGTTGGGCGCGGGGCTTCGATCATAGACTGCAACATCTGCGTGGCGGTGATCACCGGCTTGCTCAAGCGGTTGCACAGATGAATGATGCGCTTCTGAACCGCCGGCACTTGTTCCGGCGCCGTCTCGACGCCCAGATCGCCGCGCGCGACCATCACGGCGTCGGCGACGCGTACGATAGTCTCCAGATCATCCAGGGCTTCGGGCTTCTCGATTTTGGCGACGATGCCCGGCGTCTGGTGCGGCGATTTTCCCTCGCGCGCAGGCATCTTCCTGGCTTCTGCCAGAAGAAAGTCGCGCAGCGCCGAAACATCCGCCGCCTTCCGCACAAACGACAAGGCCAGATAATCCAGCCCTAATTCCAGCGCCAGACGGGCGTCGTCGCAATCCTTCGGCGTCATCGCCGAAATCTGCAGTTGCACCCCCGGCAGGTTCACCCCTTTGTGCGAAGTCAGCCGGCCTCCGACGCACACACGGCACCGCACGTCCGGCGGCGCAACGGCGATCACCTCGAACTCCAACGCCCCGTCGTCCAACAGAATGCGATCGCCGCGGCGAATGTCATCCACGATGTCGGGATGCGGGAAAGGAATCCGGTAAGCGGCAGGATCGGCGGCGCCGGCGGTCAAAACGATCTCCTGGCCGGAAACTAACGCTATCCCGCCCTCAGGCAGCGTTCCCACACGAATCTTCGGGCCCTGCAAATCCCCCATCAACGCCACATGGCGCCCCAACTCTGCGGCCACCTGCCGGACCAACGCCGCCGTCGCCCGTTTTTCATCCGGCGTGCCATGGGAGAAATTCAACCGCGCGACCGTCATCCCGGCGCGGATCATCTCCCGCAACACCGCCGGGGATTCACAAGCCGGGCCAAGCGTACAAACAATCTTCGTCAACGACATTAAAAAGTCTCCTTGAACCAAATGTAAATGGTGAAACCCCTCTACCATATCCAAACTTGCTAAAAACACAAGCGCGAGATACCGTCAATAAGCCTTGCTCAACTAAACCGGGGGCGGTACAATGGTTCAGATGAATGCTCAACATGATCGGGGAAAAACGCTATGAAAGCCGAAACCGCCTCTGCGCCCAAGAAAAGCTATGTTCTTTTTCCAATTGGGGTCGCCCTGAACTTTGTCCTGGTTCGCAGCGCCCCCAACATGTCCCAAATTCCCTCTACCCAGGTGTTACGCCCGCTGATTGTGATCGGGCTGGCAGCGGCGTTGTTGACGGCCTTGCTGCAATGGCGGATCAAAAACCCCCTGCGCGCCGGCATTCTGTCGGCCTGTTGCCTTTACTTCTTTCTTTATTACGCCTCTCTCAGCGACTTCATCGGGAAATTTTCCGAGCCGACGCCGGAGTGGCTGCGTGGTGTGATGATCCTGGTCGCAGGAACCGCCGTCGCCTTTCTGATCAGTCGCCCGGCCGTGTGGCGCAAAGTCAGGGAACCGGCTACGGTCATCAATTTCCTCAACATCACCCTCCTGATCCTGATAGCATTGCCCGCCGGGGTCATCCTCTACTTTCTGGCTGTCTCGTCCGGCAGCCTTAAGACCATCCGGGAACACCAGCCGGCGCTTCCCGATCTGCAGCTCAACCCACAGGGAGCGCATCCCGACGTCTACTACATCATCCTGGACGGCTACGGACGGGCCGATGTGCTGGCAGAACTTTTCAACTTCGACAACGCCGAGACGATAGGATTTCTGGAAAATCGCGGATTTTACGTCGCGGAAGAAGGTCGCAGCAATTACATCCAAACACTGCTATCTGTAAACTCGGCCCTGAACCTGGATTACCTCAACGAAGGGGTCGCGCCCCTGAGCCAGACCGCTAACCGCTGGCCCATGATGCAATTGATCCGTGACAGCCGCGTACAGGCAATCTTCAAATCCCTGGGGTACACGGTGATTTCGGTATCGTCGGTGTTCCAGACCGACCTGGTCAACGCCGACCTGCGTTTTTCACTCCACGGCGACAGCTCGCTCAACGAATTCGAAAGATACCTGCTGGCGCAAACGGCCATACGCTGGATCGCCGAAATATTCAACCTGGACATCCCCCGACCGGGGTTTGACAGCCATCGCGCCAGCATCTTCTATGTCTTTGACCAGTTGTCGGAAATCCCGCAGAGCGTCGCCGGCCCCAAGTTCGTGTTCGCACACATTCTCGGTCCGCACCCGCCGTTCGTGCTCGACCGCAACGGCAACCCGCTCAACCCCGGCTACGCCTACACCATCGGCGACGGCAGCGACTACCCTGGAACATTGGACGATTACCGTCAGGGCTACTCCGACGAGCTTTTCTACATGAACACCCTGCTGCGAAAACTGGTTGACGACATCCTGACACGCTCCCCAACGCCGCCCGTCATCATCTTGCAAGGCGATCACGGCTCCGGGATGCTCCTGGATTTCAGCTCGCCGGAAAAATCCTGCCCGCGCGAGCGGCTCTCCATTCTCAACGCCTACTACCTGCCCGGCGTGGACACATCCGACCTGTACAGCGCAATCACCCCGGTCAACTCCTTTCGCCTGATCCTGAACGCCTACTTCGGCGCCAACCTGGAATTATTGGAAGACAAAAGTTACTTTTCTACGTGGGAGCGCCCTTACGTCTTCACCGACGTAACAGACCAGACTGAAAAACCTTGCGTGTTGCCGTAAAACACCTGGATCTACAACAACACGAACCGCAGCATCCTCGCCGTCATCCTTTTCCACGCGATGGTCAACTTCACCGGCGAGCTGATTGCCGTCACGCAACGGGCCGACACCTGTGCCACGTTTCTGTGGTTCGCTGCCGCGATTGGAATCACGCTGATTTGGGGCGCAAAACTTTTACTCGCCAACCGGAGAATCAGATTCAAAAGTAACCTGCGTCCAGGAACCGGGGAAGCTGCCTTTGGGAAGAGTTTTTTCCAGCAACAGAACCACACCCCAGGGCATTGCCGCCACCAGCAAGGGCAGGATGGGATTGAGCGTCCCCCAGGGGATGGCGTTCAGGGTGTTGGTGAGGGCGTGAAACAGCATGACGAGCCACAGACTGCGGGTGTGATTGTAGAGCCAGACGTACAGGAAGGCGATGCCGATCAACGTCATGGTCTGCCCGGCCAGCGCCGTGAGCAGGCTGAGGACGACGGCGAAGGCCGGGGCGCCGGCAAGCTGCGGCAGGGTGACGAAGACGGTCAACGGGTAATGCCAGATGGCCCAGATGATGCCGAGAATCCAAACTGCCTTTTCGCCGGGAAAGCGCGCCTGCAAGTGCGGCCACAGAAACCCGCGCCAGCCCGGTTCCTCGCCCAAGCCGCTGGTCAGCAATTGGATGCAGAAAGCCGGCAGGAGGTAGGGCAGGAAGGCCACAATGCCGGAGAAATCCCACTGTATCCACCCCAGCGCGGCGCCGATGAGGAAGGGCATTCCGACGATGGCCACGGCCGTCCACAGCCCGTGGAGATACCAACGCCCGGCGATGCGCACCTTGAGCATCTGCCGACCAAGCTCTTTGAGTCCCGCTCGGCCCGAATCCATAGCCGTTGCCGCCAGCGCCGCGACCAACGGTCCATAGACGGCGGCCTGGAAAAGGATGCTTACCAGCAGATGCGTCGAATCCGCGAACCCGTTTTGCGTCAGCGCGCGGACATTGGCGATCATCGGCAGAAGATAGCCGCGCGACTGGCTGAGAACCAGAGCGGGAATCCATCCCAGCCAGGTCAGGCCGTTGGCGAAAATTAGATAGAGGATAACGGGGTGTTTTTTTGTAGTATTCATGCCATTATACCGGTAAACGCATCCTCACCGAACGTTTGTTGGTAGCGCGCGACGAATTCGGCGCGGGTGTAGGTGTGGGTTTGCGGTCCGGGGGTTTCGAGGACGTAGGTGGCAGCGAGCGCGCCGATCTGCCCGCAGAGCCGCCACGGCAGGCCCAGCGCCAGCCCTTTGATAAGCCCGGCGCGGTAGGCGTCGCCGACGCCGGTGGGATCGAGCGCCTGTTTGGGCGGGACGACCGGCACGGCGATTTCTTCGCCGCCCGTCCAGATGGTGGAGCCGGCTTCGCCGCGGGTGACGATGACGGCGCGCGTGACGGCGGCGCGGATGTCGTTCTCGCTCATGCCGGTAGCGTCCTTGAGCAATTCGAACTCGTAGTCGTTGACGATGAGGATGGCGGCGCCTTGCACGCCCTCGCGCAATGTTTCCCCGTCCATGCGCACGATCTGCTGGCTGGGGTCGTAGATGTAGGGGATGCCGAGCGTTTTGCACTCCGCCGGGTATTTCGCCATCGCCGCCGGGGCGTTGGGCGAAACGATGGTGATGTCAACTGTGCGGTCCAGGTCGTGGAACGAAAGCTCGTCTGCGTGGGCCATCGCGCCGGCGTAGAACGTGGCGATCTGGTTCTGTTGTTGGTCGGTGTTGACGAAGAACGAGGCGGTGAATACCTCCGGCACGATTTTGACGCCCGACGTGTCCACGCCATGCGCTTCCAGCCAGGCGCGGTAGTCGCCGAAATCCTGCCCCGCCGTGCCCATCACCACCGGGCGCTCGCCGAGCAACGCCAGATTGAAGGCGATGTTGGGCGCGCATCCGCCGTATTGGCGGGTCATCGAGTCTACCAGAAAGCTCAAACTCAGCTTCCCGATCTTGTCCGGCTTGACGTGCTCGATAAAATTGCCGGGAAATGACATCAAATAATCAAAGGCGATGGAACCGGTAATGACGATGTTCATAAAACCATTCTCCGAAAATAGTGAATGAGTGATTGGGGGGATTGGGTGATTAGGGGATTAGGGATAGGGACATTCTTCCGAGTCCCTAGTCCCTCAATTCCTAATCCCTCAATCACTAATCCCTTTCTCAATTTCTTCAATGCTGTTGAAGATTTCGTGGGGCCTGTGAGCCAGGAGCGCGTCGGCGCGGTTGTAGCCCCAGGTGACGCTGCCGGAGGCGATGCGCACTTCGTGGGCGGCCTCGATGTCGCGGATTTCATCGCCGATGTAGATGGTGTCGGCGGGCTGCATTTTGCTCTTGGCCAGCACTTTGCGCAGTTTGGCGGCCTTGCCGAACACGTCAATGCCGCATTCGTAGTGCCGGATGGCGTCGGCGCTGGCTCCGAGCACCTGGTGGATGTTTTCGTAGGAATTGGAGCTGACCACGGCCAGCGTCACGCCCTGCTGCGATAAGCGCTGCAACAGGGCGTCTACGCCGTCGAACAAAGCGACTTTATGAATGTCTTGGGTCATCCGATCGCGCAGGTGATGGGCAATTTTGGGGATTTTCCACACCGGCACTTCCAGGTGTTTGAGGATTTGGTTAACGGTGTAGCCGCGGAGCGTTTCATGCTCGCCCGCGGCTACTTTTTTGAACCGATATTGATCTGCGACTTCGTTGATGACGCCGGTGAACCACGGAAACGAGTCCGCGAGGGTGCCGTCGAAATCGAAGATCACCAGCCGGTATTTCACAAGTTATCCCCGATTTTTTTTGTTGAAGTAAAGTTGCAGCAGTGCTTCTGGACGCTCTTCTTCTTTCAACTCCTTTTCGTCTACTGACATTGCATTGTCATCCAGGTACAGTTCGACCAGTTTTTGCAACGTTTGAATTTCCGGCGAAAGACTTTTTTCGATACTTTGTTTTACAGTTTGCTGTTTCATAATCCCCTCACTATATTTTTTAAGGTTATTGATTTTTCGGCAGGTTGCGTTTGACCAACCACCCGCCGCCTACCACAAAAAACGCCATTCCGGCCAGGCTCAGCCAGCCGATCCAATCTCCCATCCACACAGCGAGAGCTTTGCCGGTTCCGATCGGCACATCCGCCACAATCGTTGCGGCGCCCCCTCCCGGCCGGGTCGCCAGCGCCAGGATACGCCCGTACGGGTCCACGATGACAGAGTCGAAGCCGCCATCCGCTTTGACCAGCGCCACGCGGTTTTCGATGGCGCGGAAGACGACGTGGGTGTAGTGCTTTTCCGTGATGGCATCCCAGTCGTTGGAAGGAACGGCGATCAATTGCGCACCCTGTCGCGCCAGCTTGCGTGTCGTGTCGGTGAAGTCCATGTCGTAGCAGATGATCGTGCCGATTTTGCCCAGGGGCGTATCGTAGACAGGATACGTTCCCCGCGTCAGGCTGGTTTCGCCGCCGAAGGTGACGGGGTGATCCTTGCCGAAAACGCCCAGGAATTCGCCCGCCGGGTTGATGATGGTGGCCTCGTTGCGCAGACCCGCATCCGAGAAGAGGGCATAGCCCACCGCCAGATGTGCGCCGGTCTCGCCCGCCAGCCCTTTCAAGTCGAGGGTATTTTCCACCTGCGGGTCGAACGACAGCGCGCCTTCTGGCCACACGACAAATTGCGCTCCCTGCGTCGTCGCCTCGCGCGTCTGCGCGACCATTTGCGCATTCAGCGCCGCGACTTTGTCCTCAAGCCCCGAAAATGCCGCGATGATGACCGAGGCGTCCGGTTGGACGGCGGCCACTTTGACCGTCGGCGTCGTCGCCGGGCGGAAGAGCAGCAGGCTGAGCAGCGCCCACGCCGCCAGCGTCGCGCCCACGCCGGCGAGCCAGCGCCGCATCACGAGCGCCGGCACGCCTATGCCGGCGTCTGCTGTCGAGAAACGCCGGTCGTAGAGCCATACGGCGCCCAGTCCCAGCGTATAGTTGACCAGCATAATGACAACGCTCATCCCGAAAATACCGAAAATGCTCACCGGTTGGATCAGCCATAACTGCTGGTACTGCGTGTAAGCCACAAAGCCCCACGTCCCGGCGATGGGCAGCAGACTGCGGATCATCTCGACGCCTACCCAGCCGGCGACGCCCTGCGGCACGAACCAGCGATAGCCCGTGCGCTCGTTGAAGGAGCGGTTGCTCAGGTCGGCCAGAAATGAAATCCCGGCGACGTAGAGCCACAGATATTCCATGAAATTGCCCGTGCCCGCAAAAACCGGCCCCAGATAGCCGAGCACCCACCCGCCGTTGAACACCGCCGATCCCACCGACGTGAGCTTGCGCGGCAAGATGCGGTATTGCGCCAACAAGGATGGCACGGCTGCAACCCACGCCAGCGGCCAGAGGTTGAACGGCGGAAACGCCAACGTCATCAGAACCGCGCTCAGCGCGGCCAGCGCCAACCCCAGCATAGTTCGTCCTATAGTTTTGATTCTTTCTGTTTTCATAATTGCTATCTTCAAATTGTAATTCAAAAGGGGGAGAAGTGGGGGTTTGGGGG
>DAOUFX010000244.1:0-6339 GCA_034429675.1 Anaerolineae bacterium
CGAAAAAACCTTTTTTTATATCTCTGACGTGTAGACTGTGTACCTTCTTTTCTATAGTTCGGTCAGGGCGGCGAAGGCCGCTTCGAAGCATTGCCGGGGCGCGCGGACCAGGCCGGCGCCGACCATGCCCACGCCCGGCTCTTTGTGGGCGATGCCGGTGTTGATGAACGGCAGGATGCCGGTCTGCATCACTTTGCGGACGTCAATGCCGAGCGGCGTTCCCCGGAAGTCGAGCGCCGGTATGGTGAAAAACTCGTGTTCGCCGGCGGTGATGGCGTACATCTCCTGCGTCACCTGCAACGCCAGCGCCGCCGTCCCCCCGACGAAGCGCACGATGGCGGGCGCGGCGGCCATCGCGAAACCGCCCACGCCGCCCGTCTCGGTGATGGCCGAGTCGCCGATGTCGGGGTTGGCGTCCTTTTCGGAGAAACCGGGCAGCCACAGCCCCTTCACCACCGGCGCGGGCGCGGTGAACCAGCTCCCCGGCAATCCCGCCACCCGGATTCCGAAGTCCGTCCCGTTGCGCGCCATCACGGTGACGAGCGTGCAGCCCGCAATATCCTCTGCCGGTTCCAGCATGGCTTTCATCGCTGCCATCGAGAGATTGAGGAAGAAGTGATCGTTGCCGTCTATGAAGCGCAACACCTCCTCGGCGACAGCTTTGGTGATTTGCTGCTGGAGCAGCGCGGGCGCGATCTGGCGGATGAGCAGCGAGGTCGCGGCGCGGTTGCGATTGTGGCCTTCGTCGCCCATGTGGAGCGCCTGCGCGAGGATACTGCGCAGGTCAATCGGGCCGGTGACGTCGAGTGCGCGTTGCAGGGCCGGGTAGAGCGTCTTTTCCATCCACTTCAGCCGCGCCAACACCTCGTCGCCGTAGGCGCCATAGCGCAGCACGCGGCCCAGCCCCTCGTTCTGGGTGCTGTAGCTCACATTGCCGTGTGTCTCATTTTGCACGATGAAAACCGGCATCGAAGGCGACACGATGCCCGCCATCGGGCCGACGGTGTGGTGGTGGTGGCAGGGGTCGAACGTGATTTCGCCGGCGGCAGCCATCGCCGCGGCGTGTTCGTAGCTGGTGGCCCAGCCCTCGTAGACGGCGGCGCCCATCATCGCGCCGCGCTGCGGGCCGCACATGCGCTCCCACGTGATCGGCGGCCCGGCGTGGAGTAGCATGCGCTCGCCGAAGCCGGGGATGACCTCGCGGGCGACGCCCATCCCCACCAGCAGCGGCCGCCCGTTGCGGATGCGGGCCAGCGCCGCAGCGTTCGCGGCGTCCACACTGACGCCGTCCGTCGTGCACGCAAGGTCGGCGTAGCCATCAAGCGGCGGGCGCCAATCCACGGCGAGCGTTTCCACGCCCTGCGCCTTCAGGCTCTCGGCGAAGATATCTAATCCAACGTTCACAGCCTTAAGCGGCTGACCGAAAATGTCTTGTATGGGCATTTCAAGCTCCTTTTCTATTTTAGATTTTGGATTTTGGATTTTGGAGCGGCCTATTGCCTTTTGCGGAGTGTTTTGATTGAGGAGACCGTCATCGCGACGATTTCATTGGCTTCTTGCATCAATGGCTTTAATCGCGATTCGGGCATTAACTCGGCTTCAACTAATAACTCTAGCCAATACAGGGTCTCGTCCGCTTCCTCTTCAACGATTCCAAGTTTAGCAATCATATCTGCGGCAGATTTGGCTCTGCAAGCAGCACGGTAATTGGCTCCAACGGAGGTTGCTGATCGCAGGATTTGCCGACCGATTACGTCGCTTGTTTTTGTCGTGGGAAGGGTTTCAACAAGGCGGATAATTCGCATCGCAAAGTTTTTGGTTCGGTTTTTGATCGTTTGTTCATCCATCATCTGTATCCAAAATGGTCATGCGGGCGGTTGCGCAAGGGAATCCAAAATCTAAAATCTAAAATCTAAAATATGTCCCGCCAATCGTGACGCTGCCGCGTTGGTCGGCAGCACGATCACGCCGGCTTCTTCCAGCTTTGCTTCTTGCGCGCGGGCGTTTTGCGGGTCGCCGTCGGCGCCGCAGACCGAGGCGATGAAGATGACCTCGCGGTTGGCGGCGTCGAGCGTCGTCTGGACTTCGCGGATCGCTTCGACGGCGGCGCCTGCCGGGTCGGGGTGGACGCCGTAACCGAGGACGATGTCCAGGAAGATGATCGCGGTCTGCGGGTCTTGCGCCTCGCGCAGGATGCGGCGGTTGCGCAGGGCGGGGTCGAGCATCGGATGCAACCGCCCCACGGTGAACTCGTCCTCGCCCAGATCCATGGCGGTGTGTCCGGCGCTAGAACCTTCGACCAGCAGGTGTTTCTCCTTCACCGGCGCGTTCGAGGCGATTTTGTGGCCTTTGGGCAACATCGGATTGAGGATCAACTGGGTTTCGTAGCAGAAAGTCCCGCCGCTGAAAAGGCCGTGGAAATACTGTTGCTGTGGGCCGAGGCGCTTTCGCAGCGATTTGGCCTGCTTTTCCAACGCTTTCTCCCCCAGCGCAATTTGGGCCAGGGCGGTGTCCGGCGATGCGTGGCGCGCCAGGGCTCCGGCCAGCAGCGCCGCTTCTTCCAGGGTAGCGGCGGGGATGCCGCCGGCTTTGTAGATGGGTTTGGCTTTGCCGCCCAGGAAGCACACGACGGCGGGTTTGTCCCCCTCGCTGAGTTGCGCCAGCACCTTTTCGGCGACTTCCGGCGCCGGCGGCTTCGAGACGAGCAGCCGCACGTGCGTGGCCGGGTCGGCTTGCAGCGCCCGCAGCCCTTCGAGCATCATCAGGCCGCCGACCTCGCTGCTGAGGTCGCGCCCGCCGACGCCGATGCCCTGCGAGATTCCCACGCCCATTCGCGTGAGGTAGCTGGTGACGGCCTGCAATCCCGTGCCGCTGGCTGCCACGACGCCCACCGGCCCGCGCAGCACCGCGTTGGCAAACCCGAGCGCCACGCCGTTGAGAATCGCCGTGCCGGCGTCCGGCCCCATCACCAAGCGGCCTTTCTCGCGCGCCAGCGACTTGAGCGCGATTTCGTCTTCGATGGGCACGTTGTCGCTGAAAAGGAAGACGTGCAGCCCCTGGTTGAGCGCATCGCGGGCGACGCCGGCGGCGTAGCGCCCGGCCACCGACACCAGCGCGATGTTCGCGCCGCCGAGCCGTTCCACGGCGGCGGTCAACGTCTTGGGGGGCGCCGCCACGGCGTTGTCCTGCGGTGTGCGCGCGGCGGTCAATAGCGCATCGGCCTGCGCCAACGCCGCGGCGGCGGCTTCATCCGACGCGGCGCGCACTGCGACGACCAGATCCGTGTCCGCCGCGGCTGCGGCTTCCGGCGTGAGCAATCCGGCGTCTTTGAGGATGCCCTTGTTGGCCGCCGTTCCCATCACGACGGCGGCATCCGCGACGCCGGGCAATTGCAAAAGCGCCTGCGCCGCCTGCAAAAGCGTGATGGAATCGTGGTAAGCGCCGGTTTTGATGGTGGTTTGTGTTTCCATTGTACCTCCTGGGAAGAGTGAGTCAGCGAGTGAGCGGATACCGGATACCGGATACCGGATTACGGATACCGGATTACGGATTGCAGAGATCGTGGGATGATTGGGGCGAACCCTGTTCCCTATTTCTGTTTAATCACCAATAAGGTGAGATCGTCGTAAATTTTCTGCGATCCGATGTGGCTGAGAACGTCTCTGATGACGGCATCTTTGATGGTCTCCGCCTGTCTGTACCAATGTCGCGAGATCGTTTTGCGCAGCCGTTCGCTGCCGTAGCATTGGCCTGCATCGTTTTCGGCTTCGACGAGGCCATCGGTGTACAACACGATGCCATCCCCTGGGCCCAGGGTGATGGTGGCCTGATCCACAAATTGTTGGATGTCACTTTCTAATCCGAGGGGGAATCCCAGGTCGAAGGTGTCAATACGCTCAACTTTTCCTCCCCGGCGCACTACCAGCAAATCCTCGTGCTGCCCGACAATATTGAGCTGCTGTTCTTGATATTGCACAAATGTAAGCGTGAGCGTCTTGTCGCTTCGCATCCGTCCGGCATTTTTTAGGATGACCCGATTGAGCGTTTTCAGGAATGCTTTCGGGTCGGTCTCGCCATGTTCGATCAGAGTGCGGATGGCGGTTTGCGTCATCAGCATCAGCATGCCGCTTTCCAACCCGTGTCCGGTCACGTCTCCGATGCCCGCGTGGAGGACATTGTTTTGCATCAGTACGTCGTAATAGTCGCCGCCCACCTCGTCAGCCGGTTGCATAAATCCGGCGATGTCCATGCCGGTGATTTGTTGCAGTTCATCGGTAGACGGCAACACCATCTGTTGGATGCGGCGAGAAATGTCCAGTTCCAGGCTCATCCGCAGGTTTTCCGCCTGGAGCTGTTGATTGAGTTTGTGGATCTCTTCGGCGTCGCGTTGGACGTGCCGCACCAGCAGCGAGCCTTGCAGAGCGCTGCCCAGCTGGTTTCGCAGCACTTCGTAGATGCTGCCTTCGTCCTGGCCGGCGCCAAAAAGCGCAAAGCCGATCTGTGTGGTTTGAAAGTAAATCGGAGCCACCATCATGTTGCAGGTCATCTTTTGGGCGGCCAGGCTGTGGGGCAACAGGCGATGGGGTGGGACGCGCAGCCCTTCCGGCGGCAACGGTCGCCGGCCATCCTGATCGTAGGCCAGAATCAGTCGGGCCCACTCGGTGGGCGCGGCGGCGTCTTCGTAGAGCGCCAGGTAACAACTGGGGATATTCAATTTCGGCAGTTCTTGCGCCACGACATTCATCAATTCGGCGATGTCGAAGGTGGTGATCAAGGCGTTGCTGATTTCGTGAACCAGCGTGGTGCGTTGCGCCTCTTGCAGGCGCAGGTAGGCCTGTCCTCGCTGGATCATGTCGCCGAGCAGGATGCGAGCTTGCTGCCAGAGCGTCTCGGCGCGCGCCGTTTCGGCCGGGGACATGGCCGGGAAGAGATGCCGCCATTCGGACAGGACATTTTGCCAGGGCGCTCCTTCGCCCCCCCGATCTATGACTTCGCAGAGGGTGGTTTCCCATGCCGCCAAAAACCGGGGTGTACTCTGTATGTCGCTATCGCCGGTAAGAACATCGTTCACAAAACCGTCCAGCAGGCGTTCGACCCAGGCAAGCTGCACCGGTATCTCTACCCCGGGATTGCCACGCCGGATGACGGCCGTCAAGATCTCGCGGTGGATACAACGGGCTTCGTCACCGTGTGCGGCGCCTGGCGGCAAGGAAATGAAGGCGGGTTTGACGGCGACCCGCTCGATGGCGGGATCGGCGCACCCGCACGAGCGTCTCACGATGACCTGCGGCGCCAGGTTGATCCGGTCGGGCGTCGTCCCGCCCCGTATGCGAGTCAGCAACGCTTCGGTGGCTTTCCAGCCCTGCTCGTAGAAAGATTGGCGCACCGTGGTCAGCGGCGGGCGCTGATAGCGTACCTCGTCAATATCGTCAAAGCCGACCAGGGCGACGTCTTCCGGGACCCGGATGCCGAGCGTTTGCATCCGCTTGAGCGCCGCCACCGCCGTGGGGTCGGCGACGGTCACGATGGCTTCGATGTCTTGCCCCGGTCGCAGCCCGCGTTGTTCGAAGAAGATGCTAACCCCTTCGTGGCCGGCGTTGATGTCTTTCTTCTCGTTGTTGGGGTCTATGCCCGACCCATCGGTGATCAATTTCGGATTGAGGAGGATGCCGTGGTCGCGCAGTGCGTCGGCGTAGCCCTGGTAACGCGCAATGGTGACGGGGAAATTGGTGGGGTAGTCAATGTAGGCCAGCTTCGTGAAGCCGTGGCCCTCGATCAGGTGCGAGACGATGTCGTAGATCCCCCGGTGATTGTCCACGAACAGGCTGGGAATTCCTTCCATCTCCAACTCAATGCTGATCATCGGCAATGGCTGGAAGCGCTGGCAGAACTTGAAGACTTCCCTGGCCCCGACGATGTGCGCCAGTTGGCCGCCCCAGATTACCAGACCGTCTAGCGCGTCGGGCGTGATCCGGTCGTAGATGATATTGGCCTGCTGGCGATAATTCACCGCGAAGTCCAGAATGCCGCCGGCGAAGTAAAGCAAGTTGGCGTCCAGCTCCCAGGCAGCGTCCCGCACACCGGCCCACATATCGCAACTGTACTGGTTCCAGGGGATGTCACAGATCAGCCCAATGGTAGGACGGGCGCCCGGCGATGCTGATGTTTCGTGGTGTTTTGACTGCGATGGATTCATTGGCGAGCCTCTCCTTTTCCCGGTTCTATCTGTGGTTCAGAGTTTGAGGGTGTAACGCTTTTTGAACTTATCCTTTTATTATAGTAGATTTCCTCTTTTGTAGAACTTTTCGCATCATCCCAGTAAAAGGGGGAGAAGTTGGG
>DAOUFX010000245.1:0-15227 GCA_034429675.1 Anaerolineae bacterium
CCCCCCGCCCCCCAGATTTTCTTTTGACTTTCGACCATTCTGGAGGGCCTATGACCACACAATCGTATGATGTTCTTATCGTCGGTGCCGGACCGGCGGGGATTTTCGCGGCTTTGGAGTTGAGCCAACACGCGCACCTGCGGATCGCGGTGTTGGACAAAGGCCACGACATTGATCATCGCCGTTGCCCGATTCGTGAACATGGCGGCGGTTGCCGCCAGTGTCGCCCCTGCGCCATCCTCGGCGGGTGGGGTGGGGCAGGGGCCTTCTCCGACGGCAAGCTCACGCTGTCCCCGGCGGTGGGCGGGCACCTGAGCGGCATATTGGGCGAGGCCTCCGCCGCTCAAATCATCGCCGAGGCCGACGCTATCTACCGCCATTTCGGCGCGCCGGAGGAGGTGCACGGCGCTCGCTCCGAGGAACTTGAGGATTTGGAGACGCGCGCAACCCTGGCGAACTTGCGCTTCATCCCGGTGCCCATCCGTCACATCGGCACCGAGCATTGCGTGGACCTGATGCGGCGGATGCGCGACGCGCTACTAGAACGCGGCGTCGCCATCCTCACACGCACCCCCGTTCGCCGCATTCTGGTCGAGCAAGGTCGCGTCGTCGGCGTGGAGACCGAGGCGGGCGAGACGTTGTCGGCAGATGTGGTCATCGTCGCGCCGGGCCGCGAGGGATCGGCCTGGCTGGAGAACGCCGCGCGCTCGCTGAACCTCTCGCTGGCGCGCAACCCGGTGGATTTGGGCGTGCGCGTCGAGCTACCCGCGCCGGTGCTGGAGCCGATCACTCGCCTGGTCTACGAATCCAAATTCATCTACTACTCCCGCGCCTTCGACGACCAGATTCGCACCTTCTGCATGTGCCCCTACGGCGAAGTGAGCACCGAGTTCGCCGGCGACGTGATGACCGTCAACGGCCACTCCTTCGCCGACCGGCGCACGGCCAACACCAATTTTGCGCTGTTGGTCAGCAAAAACTTCACCGAACCGTTCGACGATCCCATCACCTACGGCAAAAACATCGCCAGGCTGGCGAACCTGCTCAGCGGCGGCGTCATCGTGCAACGGCTGGGCGACCTGGAGGCGGGGCGGCGCTCCACCCCGGAGCGGCTGGCCCGCTGCATCGTTGCGCCTACGTTGCCCGGCGCCGTTCCCGGCGACCTGAACCTGGTGCTGCCCTATCGCTACGTCGTCAACATCCTGGAGATGCTCCACGCCCTGGACAAAATCGCTCCTGGCGTGGCTTCACGGCATACCTTGCTCTACGGCGTCGAGGCGAAATTCTACTCCAACCGCTTGCAACTCACCACCGAACTAGAAACTGAGGTGACGAATCTGTTCGCCTGCGGAGACGGGGCGGGGGTCACGCGCGGCCTGATCCAGGCGTCGGCGACGGGGATGATTGCTGCGCGCGCGATTTTGAAGCGACGATCGGCTATTGACTAACTTCCCTGATACGGTATAATACGCTCTGTCCTTGGGAGCGTGTGAGAAGAAACCGACGCGGGCAACCGCGCGGTTTTCATGTAAGGGTCTACCTGCATTTCCTGGTCCTCCACAAGGATTTGAAATTATGAGAGATATAAAGGAGCAAATGGTATGCCAAAGCGAACTTTTCAGCCTAAAAAACGCAAACGCATGCGCACCCACGGTTTCCGAGCGCGCATGGCTACGCATGATGGTCGTCGGGTGCTCAAGAGCCGTCGCCTGAAGGGGCGGCATCGTCTGATCCCCGTGCGATTGACCGCCGCCAAGCGTCTCAACTGGAAAGAAAACTCCCAACGTCCGCCCCAGGGGGAGTAGGCTCCGGCGCGTGAAGTGCGGTTGGAGCGTCAAATCTGGCAAAAGGCTATGCGCCTGCGCCGACCCGAAGAGTTCAAGCATGTCTGGTCTGAAGGTCGGTCGTGGGCGCATCCCTTATTGATTTTATGGGCATTGCCCAACGATCTCAACCGGGTGCGTGTGGGCGTCACGGCCAGCCGCAAAGTCGGCAAGGCTGTGGTGCGCAATCGCGCCCGTCGTTTGTTAAGGGAAGCAGCTCGTCAGCTCTATGGACGTATGATCCCCGGATGGGATGTGGTGCTGATTGCGCGTTCTTCCCTCCTGACCGTCAAAGCGCCTGAGGTTATGCAGGCGCTTGAGTCGTTGTTACATCGGTCCCGTCTCTGGATCATTGTGGAGGAAACGGAACAGGGATGAAAGCTATTGCTTTGGGGTTGATTCGCTTTTATCGGCGATTTATCTCACCTCTGACCCCTCCCTCCTGTCGTTTTGTCCCAAGCTGCTCACAATATACCTACGAGGCCATCTCGCGCTATGGGGTTATTAAGGGCGGTTGGCTGGGCTTCAAACGTATACTCCGCTGTAATCCGCTTAATCCTGGTGGATATGACCCCGTTCCTTAGTCAACACCGTTGGCTGTGACTATGATTGATGACGATCTGACTAGATTTGTGGAGGTACTATGAAACATTGGCGGAATTTTGCTCGCCGCCTTTCTGTTGTTGGGGTGTTGGGGATTCTGATTCTGGCGATGGCCGGCTGCGCCCCGCGTTCTCTGAATCACGAGAGTTGGCCCGGTATGACGGTGGTAGGCGACACAATCTATGCTGCCAATCTTGAGCACATTCAGGCTCTGGATGCGGAAACCGGGAAATTGTACTGGAGTTTCCCCGATGAGACCGATAAGGACATGCGCCCTTTCTATTCGACGCCGCTGTTGGCGCCGGAATTTGGCGAGTATGGCCTGTTGATTGTGGCCGGATTCAAGGATAAAACGGTTTATGCGTTGCCCCTCGGCGAGTCGCCGGCAGAGCGCCCGGGCGCTCCGCTTTGGACGTTCGCCGGAGCTACCGGGCAGTATGTCGGCAGCGGCGTGCTTACTGATGATTTATTCATCGTCGGCAATGGCGACGGCAAGGTTTATGCGCTGAAGTTGGCCGATGGACAGCTGGCGTGGTCTTTCACGACGCATGGCCGTGTGTGGGCCACCCCGTTGATTATTGAAGATACCGTCTACATTGCTTCGCTGGACCATTCATTGTATGCCGTTGACCTGGCGACCGGCCAGGAGGTGTGGCATCTGGAAATGCAGGGTTCGATCTCTGCCACTCCGGTGTACGCCGGCGGCTACCTCTGGGTGGGCGATTTCTCCCGGACGCTTTCTCAGGTGGATCTACAAACGCATGCGGTTGTCTGGTCTACCGAGGCGTCAGACTGGCTTTGGGCGACGCCGGTGGCGGACGACGACACGCTCTATTATGCGGACGTGGATGGCTATGTCTACGCTTTGAACATGGAAACCCGGACGATGGTTTGGGACCAACCGGCCTACGTGGCCGATACGGTCCATGGCCGTCCGGTGCTTGACTCTTCCAATAGCCGCCTGTTGGTGGCCGGTTATGAACGAGGCGGGATCCATGCCATTAGCACCGAAACCGGCTCGGTTTTGAATTGGGGCAGTGTTTTGCAGAATCCCGGCCGTCTGCCGGGAGATTTGACCACCGACGGTGTGCGCCTGTACACCATGCCGATCCTTGTGAAGGAACGCATCCAGGCTTTTGATCTTGAGAGCGGCGTGTTAAACTGGTCCTATCCGGTGGTTGAGACCAAGTAAGTTGCCGTTGTAGGGGGAAAGTACTGTGTGGGATACAATCATTGTTCGACCAATTATTAATCTGCTGTTGCTCTTCTACCAATTCCTCGGACACGAAACGATGCTGTCCGTTGCATTGGTCACGCTTCTGGTGCGGTTATTGCTGACGCCGTTGATGCTGAGCCAGCAGAAGATGGTGCGCCGCCAGCAGGAGTTCAAGCCCAAACTGGATGAGATTCAACGCAAATACAAAGATGATCGGGAGCGCATGAGTCAGGAGCAGATGAAGCTCTATCAGGAGTCCGGCATCAATCCTTTGGGCGGGTGTCTGCCGATGTTGATCCAGTTCCCGTTGATGATTGGCGTTTACCAGGCGATCATTCGGACCCTGGCGACTACACCGTTACAGTTGTTGGCGCTATCCAACGATATCTACAAGTGGGTGCCGAGCTTCAGCCAGTTGCTTCCGCTCAAGAGCAGCTTCTTGTGGTTGGATCTGGCTCTGCCCGACCCCTTTTATATTTTGCCCATCCTGGTTTTCGCCACGTCCTGGTTCTCTCAGAAGTTGATCACGCCGCCGGCCACCGATGCTCAGTCGGAGGCGATGAACAAGCAAATGTTGCTAATGATGCCGCTGATGATGGCATTCTTCTCCGCAACTTACGCTTCAGGTCTGGCGACCTATTTCTTGATTTCAAACCTGTTGAGCATCTTGCAATATTATCTTTTCCGCAAACAGTATCAATTCAACACGCCCAACGCGGCGCCGGTTAAATCTTCGCCTGCTATCAAGGCTCAAGCGGCTAAAGAGTAGCGCAGCAGGCAAGGAAAGGTGATGAGAGATGGACGAAAAGGTCATTGAAGTCGCCGCGCCTTCCGCTGACGAGGCCGTGATTATCGGGTTGACCCGTATGGGTGCAACCCGTGACGAAGTGGACATCGAAATCTTGAATGAGGGCAGTCGCGGTTTTCTGGGCATCGGCGCGCGTGAGGCCCGTGTGCGCTTGACGCGACGTCCTGTTCCGCAGACGCCGCCCCCGCCCGTTCAACGTCCGGTTCCCCCCATGCCGGAGGCGAAGCCCGTTGTTCCTGTGCCTGTTGCAACTCCTGTAAAGAAGGCGATGCCGGCGCCGACGCCTTCTACGCCAGTCGTCGTTGCGCCCGAACCGGTCGTAGCGAAGCCGAAAAGTGCGGAGCCTGTTATATCCGAGGCTGCGCCTGCTGAAACGAAACCGGAAAGCGCGCCTGCCCGGTCGTCATCTTCGCGCGAACGGTCGCGTTCACGCTCACGTCGTTCACGATCGCGTGATCGGGACACTGCGCGTGGGCGTAATCGCGATGTTTTGGGTGACGATGGCGTCGCCTCCAAAGATACCGGCGACTATGAGGAGTTCTCCGAAGAAGAGGATGACTTTCCCGCGGATGGCACCGGCTTTTTGACGATATCCGCAGCGGGCGAACCTCTGCGCCTGGGCGATCTGGATTGTAATGCCGTTGAAAAGGTGGCGCTGGAAGTGTCGGAGCATCTGTTTGAAGGGTTGCAAGTCAGGGTGTTGCCGCGTTGGCGCGATGAGGATCGGCCTACACTGTGGCTTTCGATCCGGGGGCGCGATGCCGATATGCTTGTCGGCCCGCGTGCGCAGACGCTCAACTCCATCCAGTATTTGTTTCGCTCTCTGATGCACCATCAAATTGACGGTAATTACAATGTCGTGATGGACGCAGACGGTTATCGTAGGCGCCGCGACCATAACCTGGAGTCGTTGGCCAGTAAGGTGGCCGAGCAGGCCGTCAGGACCGGGCGTACCATCCGTATGCGTCCGATGCCCGCCAACGAACGCCGCATCATTCACATGATTTTGCGCAAGGACGAGCGGGTGGAGACGGAGAGCGTGGGGCGGGGGCGCAACCGCGCCATCACTGTGATCCCTATCAAAAAATCCGGCAAATGACGCAGATGTCATCTCCGGTAGACTATTTGACCGTCGGGCATGTTACCCGCGATGTCTTGCCCGGCGGTCGGTATGCCGTCGGTGGAACGGCCTCGTATGCGGCATTGACGGCGGCGGCGCTGGGGCGGACGGTCGGGGTGTTGACGAGCGCCGGGGCAGACGCCGATTTTTCGGTGTTTGATGGGCGGGTGTCGGTGGCGTGCCATCCTGCGCCGGCTACAACCACCTTCGAAAACCTCTATTCTGATGGCATTCGCCAACAGTTTGTCTATTCGCGTGCGGCTGTGCTGTCCGCCGATTTGCTTCCGACCCTCTGGCAACGTACTTCGCTGGTGCACCTTGGCCCGGTGATGGGCGAATGCGATCCGGCTTTGGCGACGTTCTTTGCTTCCCACGCCTTCGTTGGGATGACGCCGCAGGGGTGGATGCGTACTTGTGATGCGCAGGGGCGGGTCGCGCCGCAGTTTTGGCCGCATGCCGGACGCCTTTTGCCGCTGGCTTCGGCTGTCGTCTTTAGCATTGAGGACATCAGTGGGAACTGGGCGTTGGCCCGGCATTATGCGCGGCAGACGCGCATTCTGGCCATTACGTGCGGAAGCCAGGGGGGAACGCTTTTTGTGGACGGCGTTGAGGCGCGTTTCTCGGCTATCACTGTCGCTGAAGTGGATCCCACCGGCGCTGGTGATATTTTCGCTGCGGCTTTCTTCATTGCGTTGGCTTCGGGGGCGGCGCCGCTTTCTGCGGCCAGTTATGCCGCATGTCTGGCGGGGCATTCGGTGACGCGCCGTGGGTTGGCGGCGGTTCCCACGCTTGAGGATGTATCCGCCTGTCCGTTATCTGCCTTCAATCTTTAAACTGGATCAGGTTCAACTATGACGCGCATTTATGCTTTCGCTAATCAAAAGGGTGGGGTTGGAAAAACAACCACAGTGGTGAATGTGGCTGCGGCGATTGCCGATTGGGGATACCGGGTGTTGGTGGTGGACGTTGACCCGCAGGGTAACGCTACGACCAGCCTGGGTGTCGCGCCCCGGACTTTGTCTTCATCTATCTACGACGTGTTGGTGGATCGCCAGGTGGTGGCGGAGGTCATCCGTGGCACCCGTTGGCCGGGTTTGGATGTGTTGCCGAGCGCCCCGGCGTTGGCCGGCGCTACCGTCGAATTGAACCGCATCCCCGACCCGCGTGAGCGCGCTGACCGCCTTAACCAGATATTGTCTTCGATCAACGATTACGACTATTTGCTCATTGATTCCCCGCCCAGCCTGGGCATTCTCACGGTCAACGCATTGACGGCGGCCAGAGGCGTTGTGGTGCCGGTGCAGTGTGAGTACCTGGCGTTGGAGGGGCTTTCGCAGCTGACCCACACGATTTCGTTGGTGCAGCGCAGCCTGAACGCCGATCTGGAATTGCGCGGAGTCGTGTTGACCATGTACGATGGCCGGACGACGCTTTCGCGTCAGGTAGACGAAGAAGTCCGCCAGCACTTTGCCGGACGTGTATTCAACGTGATCGTGCCGCGTAGTGTGCGTTTAAGCGAGGCGCCCAGCTACGGCGAACCGGGGATCTTCTACGCCCCCAAATCTACCGGCGCGTTGGCTTATCGGATTTTGACGTGGGAATTGCTGCGTGGAGATGGTCTGGAGCTGAGCTGGACTCCGCCGACCGAGGATCTCGATATTCGATCTGGCGGTTAGCGTTTGGCGCGTTAGTTCCCCTGGTAGGAATGATACCGCTGCCGGATTTGTTCGACGGCCAGCTCTGCTGCACGTTGCACGTGGGGGTCGCCATCTTTTAACAGCGGCTCCAGAATTTGCAGATGACGGGTATCTCCCGTGTAAACCAGGGTCAGCGCGCCCAATGTTTTGCTCTGGGCATTTCCCTCGACGATAGCGCGCACGAGCATTCGCATTGCTGCTGCGCCAACCCCCATACCGGTCCCCTGGCTGGCGGCCCACGCAATCAACCATTCCAGTGACTCGATATTCGGCGGCGGGAGCGCCACGGTCTTGGACGTCGCCTGTTCTTCCCAGGCTTTCAGCGCTGTCTCGGCGGCGGAACGCACCAACCATTCGTTGTCCTCGCGCGCCATTCTTTCCAACAGGGCTCTGGACCATGCTTCCTGGACGCCGCTCAATCCGTGGGCGGCAGCGCGTCGCATCATTAAATCCTCGCTGTCGGCAACTCGTTGGAGCGATTCCTGCCCTTCGGGGATGCGCGCCAATGCGTCTGCAACGGGCAAGATCAGATGCTCGTCGGCCTCTTCCAGGGCTTGTTGCAGAAGCCGCGCCGCTCCGCCGGTGCCGAGATCGGCCAACGCTTCGACAGCGCTGACTGCGATTTCGAGTTCGGGTTCTCTGAGCGCGCTGGCCAGGAGCGGCATTTCTTTCGTGCTTCCCGTCCAGCCGATGCCGCGCAGCGCCGCGCAGCGTACCGCCAGGGAGGGGTTGCGCACCGCCTGGACGAAGAATGCGCGTGCGCCTTCGCCGGCGGCCATCATCAATTTTTGCCCGACTTTCAGACGCTCTGACATTTCCAGTTCCGGATCGCTGAACGTTTGCGCCAGAGTCTTGATGAGCGTCTTGCGCCAGGGCGCGTCGGCGGGCGCCAGGATACACCAGCGCGCCGCGCGCAAAAGCGCCGCGAGATTCCCCTGACCGGTCGCCTCGCTGAGCAACGAGGCCACCATCGGCGTGGCGTCCCCTAGCGCGACGTAGAATTCCAGAATGAAGGCCCACGTCGGATCGTGAAGGTGCGCTTTCGCCATGTCCGCGCCGACGGCGTCGGCTACGAGGTCCCATGCGGTCAGGAAATCACTCCAAAGGTAGTGCGCCGGAACCCAGGCCCGACCACGCGAAGCCAGCAGACCGGCCTCGTAAACGAGCTTCCGCACGGCATTTTCGACTTTGACCCGTTGTTCTTCCTCAACGGGCAGCATCTTCGCCGCCCATTCGTTGATTTCCTGACGAGAAAACTCACGCCCTTCCAGGCGGTAGGCTTTGGCGACGTAGCTAAGCGTCGCCAGGGCTTGTGTGCGCGCCTGTTCGGCGATTTCTTCTTGACCTTCTCCAAGACTGAGTACGGGGATGTACGTGTCGAGCAGAAAATCCATCACTTCAACCGGCTGAACCGGGAGTTGTTGTGTGCGCAGGTAGAGCATCACGCGCAGATGAATCTCTAGCAAGGATGCGCCGGCCTGCCGCGCCCAATGCAGGGTCTTGCGCACCTCTTCGGGAATTTCGGGGGACTTGCGTAACAACGCTGCCCATCCGGCATAAATAGGCTCGCCGATGTGAATATCATCGGTGGGAATGATTTCCAGCGGAACGAAACCGTTTTCTACCAACTTACCGAAGCTATCCTCGCCGACGGCAACGATCCAAATGCTGTTGGGCAACGCCGCAACCGTTTCGCCGATCCAATTCGCGACTTCAGGCTGCAGATCGTGCGGCAACGATTCCCAATTATCGGCAACGATGAGCGCAGGTTCTCTTTGCAAGTGTGAAAGAATCCACTTCGGGAGTAAATTGGGGAAAACGAGGCTGCCCAACTGGGACAGGCGTTCCTGGGGCGAACCTTCAGCCGGCAAGTTTTTATATTGCGCCAGGTCCAGCCACAGCGGAAAACGGACGTAGGGTTTTCGGCTTTTGGGAGGATTGAGCGTCTTCCAGAGCGTCAACACCAGCGCTGTGGTGCGCCCCGATGTCTGCGGGCCGGTGATGACGATGCGCGGGTGTCCCTCGGCGAGGTTGTCGAAAGGAACTCCAATTTTCTGGGGCGGGAAAGGCTCGGTTTCGAGCACTCCTTCATGGATGGGGGGCGGGGCCAGGAAGGTCGGCGGCTGAAAAATTTTCAGAGGATCGTTCGGCGCAAAAAGCAGGAGGCTTCTGAGCGCCTCCTGCAGATGTTGCACATAACGATCCTCCTGGCTGGATTGCAACCTGTCGCGCAGGTTGGCGAACGGAGCCCACACCTTAGACGCCAACGCCTTGACGCTCTCGCGGCGCGCGTAGAGAAAACCGACGACGATCCACGCAGCAATAGCGCCGATAATGGCAGAACGCAGGTCAAAGTGCCACGCGGTGTTGGGCATAGGTGTGCTCGTTTGCCAGGATTACTCTTCTTCTTCCGGCTGCGGTTGTTGTTCCATGAACAGACGATACCCCTGGCCGCGTTCGCTGACAATGCGTTTGGGATTGCGGGGATCCTGTTCAATTTTCTGGCGCAAATACCAGATATAGAGCTTGAGGTAGTCGCGGCGGTTGGAATACTCCGGCCCCCAAACACGGCGCAAGAGCGTGTCGTGGTTGACGGTGCGTCCGGAATCCTGGATGAGGGCGGAGAGCAACTGGAATTCGGTCGGAGTCAGGTTAATGATGCGGTTGTCTACTTTGACTTCGTGTGTGTCCAGATTCACCCAGAGGTTGGCTGTTTGAAATATCGTTTGTTCGCCCCGCGCCCTCCGCGCGCGGGAAAGGGAAGCTTTGACGCGGGTCACCAGTTCTTTGTACCCGAAGGGTTTGACGATGTAGTCATCGGCGCCGAGCCCCAGGCCATAGGTGATGTTGTGTTCGTCGCCCAAAGCGGTCAGAAAGAGCACCGGCGCATCAGTGATGCGTCGCAATCCTTCGTAGACGTGCCACCCATCCATATCCGGCATGAGGATGTCCAACAAGACCAGATCTGGCGGTGCTTGCTGGGCTATGTCCAGGCCCCTTTCGCCGTTGTTGGCGGCTCTTACAGAGTATCCGGCACGCTCCAGAAGCAATTGCACCAATTGAGCCAATGCCTCGTCGTCCTCAATTAACAAGATTGATTCGTTCATGTCACGCTCCTAAGAATGCTCGCTCTTTTTTGTTAAGTATAAATACAGCTGGCCTATGCTGTTCGGGAGCCGGTTTTATAACCTTCCTTGTTTAATGATAAGCTAGAATTAAGGTTTGTCAAACCAAAAATGGGTTGTGGGGGTTAGAAACCGGCCCATTAGCTGCAGAAAGGTAAAAGGCCGGTTACATAAAGGTTAGTGTGGCGCAACAGCCTGTCGAAGCAGTTGCCGCCCGATGTCGGCGGCGCGTTGTGAGTCTTGCGGGTTTTCCAGCAGGACGGCGACGGCATAGCGGGGGACTTGCGGCGAGTTGAGGCCAATAAACCAGGATTGGGTGCGTTGGTGTCCTGCCAGGGCGTTCCCGGCATGGCCGATGGCGTCGCCATAGCGTGGCCAAAGTGCACGCAATTGCGCGGACTCTTCGGACGTCAACAGCGCTTCTCCGACTTGGGTGTTCGGCGGAAGACATCCGGGGCGTTCTTCAATGAGCAGGTGGAGGGGAGCCCGTTGTCCGTCGTTTCCCAATGTCGCCGCGACCTGAACCATTTGTATGGGGGTAACCAGCAGATTGCCCTGCCCTAAAGATTCCTGTACGATGAATGTTTGTGGGTCGGCTCCTTGCGCGATGTTGGTGAGGACGCTATCCCAGGGGGCGCCATAGGTCGAGATTTCCAACCTGGGCGCTTCGGTCAGCCCCCACCGGGCCAATCCGTCGGTCAACCGCGCTATGCCCAGGGTTTGTCCCAGGACGACGAAGGGGCCCGGACAGGTTTCTTGAAGCGCTGCGGTCCAATCGTTGGCAGCGGGGGACGTCTTGCAGGCGAGGCGGGACCCGTTGATGGGATAGGTTCCGGTCATCGGCAGCGTTGGGGTGGGGAGTGCGCCTGCATCCAGCGCGATGCCCAACAGCACCGTTTCGAGGATGGCGCCGGGTTGTGCCAATCCCTGCGTGGCGCGGTTGAGAAGCGGCGCCGCCGGATCATCGCGTAAGGTTTCCCAATCGCTGTCCACTTGATCCGATTGGTAGGAGGGCATGGAGGCCAGAGCCAGAATCTCGCCGGTGTGCGCGTCCACCAACACGACGGCGCCGCGATGACCGTTTAGGAGCTGTTGCGCCTGCCGTTGCAATTCGCCATCGAGGGTCAGCCGCACATCTTCGCCGACCGGGTCGTGGTGAAGCAATCCGTCGCGGGCGGCATCCCAGCTACTGCGATTGACGTCGCCGCGCAGGCGTGAATCGCAGGCGGCTTCGACGCCCTCGGTGCCGTATTCGTAGGTGGCGTATCCGATGACCGGCGCCGCTTCGGGCAGGGGGTAGGTGCGCGTCGCATAGCCATTTTCGTCCAAAGCAATGTCGGCCAGGATGGCGCCGTTGCGATCCAGGATGCGCCCACGGCGGATGCGCGCTTCGGCAAGGATGAGGCGCGAGTTGGTGGGATGCGCCCGCAAGAAGTCGGCGCGGGTCACGCCCCAATACCCGGTGATGGCGCCGGTGCTCGCCAGCAAGATCAGCAGCGCTCTGCCCAGACGTCCGGTGGTGCGCGGAATCAGGGTGTGTTTGTGGTCTGCCAGCGCCAGCGTCAGCGGGATCGGGTGGGGAATCGAAAGGTTGAGCAATATTCCCACTGCGATTAACATGATGAGCAGCGAAGATCCCCCATAACTAAGGAAGGGCAACGTGACCCCGGTAATCGGGATGAGTTTGGCGTTGCCGCCGATGATGACCCAGGTCTGGATGCCGATCAGGGCTGTGATTCCGCCGGCCAGCAGCGATTCAAAGGGGGATTCGGCGCGTTGCGCCAGGCAAACTCCGCGCTGGATCAACAGTCCAAAGAGGGCAACCAGGGCGATGGCGCCGGTAAGACCGAATTCTTCGACCAGCGCAGCGTAGACGAAGTCGGTGTGAACGGCCGGAATGAGGGTGGGGTATCCCATGCCCAATCCCTGTCCGAACAAGCCGCCGGAAGCCAGGGCGAAGAGCGATTGCAGGATTTGGAATGCCTGGTCGGCCCGTTCCGCGAGCCAGGGATTGAGCCAGATGCCGATGCGCAGCGCAACACGGCTGGAGACGAAATAGCCGACCACGGCAACCGGGATGAAAAGCACCAGGCTGAGGGCGACGTATTGGGGGGCATTCCAGGCCAGATAGAGCATGGCGACGAACGTGAGGTAGAAGAGCATGGCTGCGCCGAGATCCTGTTGCCAGCCCACCAACAACAACGCCAATCCGACCATCACGAACATCGGGCCGAGGATGGCAACCCAGACGGCTTTGTTGGCGGATTTCCACGGCAGGAAGCGGTTCCACCCCTTGGGGCTTGCGGCGGCGCTTGGGGCCGGCAGGGGGGATTCTGCCAGATAGGCGGCAAGGTAGATGACCAACAGCAGCTTGAGCAGCTCGGAGGGTTGGTAGTAAGCGCCGAACGCGCCGAGCCAGAGCCGTTGGCCGACCCCGGATGGATTGACGCCGAAGACCAGGGTTGCGCCCAACAGGAACAACCCTGCAACTAGTAAGGAATAGCGGTAGCGGCGCAGAAGGCGTGGTAGCGTGGGCAGCAGCGCCATGACGCACATCGCGGCGCAGCTGATTTGTAGCCAGAGAACCTGCCGCAAGAGAGCAGAGGGGGCGAGCCGGGCCAGCATGAGCAATCCCCATCCGCTCAGCAGCGCCACCACCGGCAAGATGAAGGGGTCTGCCTGCGGCAAACGGGAGCGCAGCACCCAAAAGCTGCCGCCCCAGGCTGTGCACCATCCCGCCACCAGGATGAGCAAAGTCCCGGGAGAAAGCGCCGGTTTGGAAACGTGAAGCGTGATAACGCCGACGATGACAAAACCGGCAGCGATAGCCAGCAATACCGGTTGCGCTGCGATCGGCAAGCGTTTGGGCTTCGGCAGGGTCGGCGATTTCAATGCGAGGAGGCTATCCTTCCTGTAACCGTTGCAATCTGGCTTTAGCTTCAGGGGGGATTTGGGCGGGGTCGGTAATCAACGCGTTGTCCAGCGCATGGGCGCAATCGCAGAGGACATGGGCTTGCGCCAGTTTGGCGATCAGCAGACAGACCGTTTGCCGGGCGAGTTCGAGATTATGCTGGAGTTGTTGGATGACTTTCTCCACGGTGACGGCTTCTTCGCTGGCGTGCCAGACATCGTAATCGGTAATGTGGGCCATCGTAGCGTAGCAGAGGCCGGCTTCGCGGGCCAGAAACGCCTCGGGGCAGGCCGTCATCCCGATGATATCCATACCCCAGGCGCGATAGAGGCGGCTTTCGCCTTTCGTGCTGAATCGCGGTCCTTCGATGGTGATCAGCGTGCCGCTGCGGTGAACGGCGACGTTGGTGTTGAGTTTTGCGGCAGCCTCGACGGTTGCATCTGCCAGCAGCGCCGAGAGCGCCGGGCAGAATGGGTCGGCGACGGTGACATGTCCCACGGCCCCTTCTCCAAGAAAGGAATTCTGTCGTTTTCTGGTGAAATCGAACAGTTGGTCGGGCACGACGATGTCGCCGGGGTGCAGATGTTCGCGCAGGGAGCCGCAGGCGGACACACTGAGAACGGTGTGCGCCCCCAGCATTTTGAGGGCGTAGATGTTGGCGCGATAGGGGACTTCGGTGGGGGTGAGCTGGTGGCCGCGCTTGTGACGTGGGAGAAAGGCGACGGAAGTTGATTCGATTTCTCCAACAATGATGGCATCACTGGGGTCGCCGAAGGGCGTTGTGACGTGGATTTCCTGAACGTTGCGCAGCTCAGGCATCTGATAGAGCCCGGAGCCGCCGATGATGCCGATGGATATGGTTGGATAGGTCATGTATTTCTCCATTTGGACAGCTATTAGCTGTTAGCCGGAATCAGACAATATATAAGGAAGTGATTTCTGCTGTGAGCCCGTATGAAACATTTTTACTTTTCTTCCGGCGTCTCTTTGACGATAAAGGTTAGCTCGGTGTGGCATAATCCGCACCCCACATAGGGATTGGCTACGGGTTTGCCGCTGCGTTTGCACGTGGCTTCGATCAATATGCGTTTGCTTTCCCAAAAATGCCAGGGACGTTTGCCGATATGTGCTTGCAAGGTCATGTTTGCGCATTGATTGGCCGCCTGGATGTCTGGGACAGGGCAGGTCGCGCAAAGCGCCGACGTCCACTGTTCTGCGTCAGGGCGACCTTCGATCAGACGGCAAAGTTCCTTTCCTATGACCCGGCGGTGATAGTCGGCATAGTAGAAAGCGCATTCTCGGCCATTAGGTGTGCGCATAGAAGCGGCCGGCGTTACCCTTCCAGATAATCCTGGATAGCGTTCCGATTGATGTAGACGAGCGGCGCCGTTGTAGGTTGTTCGGCCGGGCCTTCGGCCAGGAAGTACAGCTCGGCATCCATCACCGGGAAGAAAATGCCCTTCCAGAAGTCCAGGAAGTTGTGAAGCGCCGCTTCGCTCAGGAATGGAGCCTTGCCACGGATGACAGCCAGAGAGAGATTGATCACCAATGTTTCGGTTTTCATTGGCGGGCGGAATTGTTGTTGTGCGCTCTCGCCGGACATGATCAGGATTTGTGTTCGCTCTCTGGCGACGATGACCTGTGAAGTGTGGCTTGCCGGCAGTCCGGTGAAGGCCCAGGGTGCGATGTGCGGTTTGCTGATGCGCAAGAAATTCAGGCCATCCTGGTTGATGTAATTGTGCGGATTACCCATAGTTTCCAGTTCTCCGTCTATCCACATGACGTCATTTGCGAGTTGGATAGGATGTTGTTGATGGGGGGATTCCATATCTTTTCGACCTAGCAAACCCATAGCGCCTCCTTAAAATAGTCAAAAGTCTAAAGTTGGACAGTTTGTATCTTCTCAAAATCTGGGGGGTGGGGG
>DAOUFX010000246.1:0-2606 GCA_034429675.1 Anaerolineae bacterium
CAAGCCTGGCGCTACGGCCAACCGTTGATTTTCAATACCGATCAGGGCGCCCAGTTCACGGCTCATGCCTTCACTGACGCTCTGGAAAGCCGGGAAATTCGCATCAGCATGGATGGCCGGGGCCGGGCTCTCGACAATATCTTCGTCGAACGTTTGTGGCGCACCGTCAAATACGAAGACATTTACATTCGTGATTACAATTCCTTGCCAGCATTAACCAAAGGCCTGATGACCTACTTTCACTTCTACAACTACGAACGTTACCATCAGAGCCTGGACTATCGCGTTCCCGCAGCCGTGCATTTCGCGGCTGAAGAGCAGAGGCTTAGAAAGTGACAATCCACCTTATTTTTGCTTATTCTTGGTCTCGCCTTTGGGGGGCACTTTACCGGTCGGGTCTTGGCGCGCTATGCGATTGCCGTCGCCTGTTTCGGAACAGGCGTGGATCATAACCGGCGCGGAAGCCTTGCTACTTTGTAATGCGCCAGTCAGGTGCTTTGCTATCGTTCGGGACACCCAAAGGGGTTACTTCCGTCCATTGACTGCCGTCTGCGCGTACCAAAACAATTTGCGAAGTGCGCGCGGCTTCGTGACTGAAAACAATATACTGCCCATCGGGAGACCAGGATGGAGAAATCTCGGCCAGGTCCGTCTCGCTTGTGGTCAGCCGCCGAATGTGTTTTGTCTCCATATCCAGGATATGGATTTTCCCTGCGCTGCCGCCCTTAGGTGGAGCAAAAACAAACGCTAGATAACGTCCATCAGGTGACCATGCAGGATATCCAATTCTCCCTACAATTTCGGCCAGTAACTGAATGTCTATGCCATCCGCAGTCATACTATAAAGCCGCTCGTGTATTTCCCCAGAGATATCTTCCGTTTCATGGTTTGAGACAAAGACGATTCGAGTCCCGTCGGGCGACCATATTGGTGAACCGTCATGTTCCGCGTTTTGTGTGAGACACTGAGACGTCTCATCGCTGAGTGTCAAGACACATATTTCCGCCTCATCCAGATCGCCGGAGACATAAACAATTTGCCCCCCATCCGGCGACCAATGTGGGCTGTCGGCTCCTAAAAGATCATCTGTCAAACGTTTCACTTGCCGGGTTTCGACATGCAAAGTGTAAATTTGCGATTCATAGTTGTAGGTAGCTTGATATGCCGAGAATACGATCTGCGTTCCATCCGGCGACCAATCTAGGTTGCCGTGATACGTGACTGTGATCGTGTCTTGATCACAGGTAAGACACCGAGAGGCTCGGTCTTCAAGTTGCATCATGAAGATCTCATCTCTGTCCTTGTTAAATGTAGTAAAGGCAATTTCTCCGGCAATTACAAGCGGCGTGTATGTTTTTGTGGGAATAGGATACGGCGTGATATTAGGACTAGCAGACGGAGTTACTGTTACAGGACTTAGTGTGGAGGGAAATGTAACTGCAAGAAGAGTTGGAGTAGGTGTCTGAATCACCGATTTTGGGGTTGCAGACAGAGATGTTTTTATGGTTATTGTGGTAGTAGGATTATGGGTTGGATCGGTTATAGGTATACAACCCACGCTCAATATTAAGAGCAACAATAATCCACAAGACATTTTAACAAATTGTAATCCGGTTCTGTGTGACATAGGTTCTACCTCCGGTAACTCATAAGGGAGTGAGTCTCCAGGTTGAATGGGATGGAGAGTTCAATATCCTTGCGTAATTCTTAGCGTAGTCGGAAATTTGCTGCTCCGCACCCTTCCCAATGACAGCCCTAGCGCGAATGAAGTCAGCTACATTATCATGGATGTACTGTGAAATTTTTACTCCGGTAAAAGAGCCATTATACATTCCATGGACTAATATCTGGGCCGCGATCGCCGGATCAGCCGCGGCATCCCTTTCATCAAGCAGATTGATTTGGCTTGCGGGATAGCGATTAGACCCAGAGAGAAATCCTTCTGATAGATGGCTGTGTAATTCATATAATTGGGTGAATTTCCTATAATTAGATTCATGGGTCAGTTGGACAAAGCCTCTGCCATAGTAGGGGCTATAATAAGCTTCGGGACCCTTTCGCTCTTCCATGAAGTACCCCCAATGTGACTCATGATGAGCGGTAGCCAAGACATATGCTACCTGATTGCTATTCATACCATAACGTTGAGCTTCCTCTATGACCAATTGTATATATTGACTAACGCTTGCCCTATCGGGTATGGAATACATAGTAGCGCTTTCTTTAACAGCGTATTCAGTAAGCTGTTCAACCAATGGGGAGAAATCCTGCGAGAGTGATGATACTTTAGCGTCGGTTTCTCTTGCACCTACCCATAAGTCCCATATCAGTGGTGGTTGAGGTGCATATCCATTTATGTCTACAAATTTGAGAGGGTTGTTCAGCACATACGCATATCTGTTGAGCATTTGCGAATTTCCCGCTCCTGGAACTATCGAATCTGCCGAAATGAACCGCCCCACCGCCGCCGAATAAAACCGCGCCCCATAATCATACAACCCAATCCCCGCCTCTTCCCTCTGCCCGGTAAACCTTCGATCCGTAGGCGCGTCCCCGAATCTCGTCTCGCCAAACGGCGTATACCGCATTTCGCTGACCCTCGCGCC
>DAOUFX010000247.1:0-13493 GCA_034429675.1 Anaerolineae bacterium
GGTGTACCGCCCGCAAAAACACCCTCTTTAACCCATCCGCGTTTAATGAGGAGGTACACCCATGCCGCCACGTTTGAACAAGGTTTTTCGCTTTGAGATTCCGGCTGCCGAGATGATGGATCTGGTGGTCAAGGCCGTGCAGGCCGTTCCCGCCGTCATCGGAGAGGTTGACGACAAGGAGGGCGTCGTGACGGCGAAAACCAAACAGACCATCAAGTCGCGCGGGGAGAACCTGCGGATTCAGATCGAGCCCCTCGACAGAGACAACTGCCAGGTGCGCATTGACAGCGAACTGATGTGGATCCTGACCGAGCTGCAACACGACTGGGGCGTCAACGAGCACAACATCGAAGCGTTCGAGAAAGCGCTCCAGCAAGGCGTGCGCCAATGGAAAAAGGCGCACAAAGCCGCCAGCCCCGCGCCTGCCCCCGCCGAAAGCGGTCTGGTGCAACTGCGCTGCGCAGCTTGCGGGGCAAAACTCACGCGGCAGGTCACGCCGGGACGTTGGGTGTGCGAGTATTGCGGGCACGAGTATTTTGAGAAGAAATAGCATGACTCTATATCAAATCCTGCCCCCACCTCCTCAGCCCCGAATGGAACCGCCGCGACAAAGACCGCGACGCTCTGGCCTGGCTGGAGCAGACGCTCGACGAACATGGGCTGGATCGCGCGGAGATTCTCAGAGAGGCATGAGCTCCACACCGTTTTGGGTGCGGAAGGGGTACGGCGAGTATGCGGCGGCGGTGAGGGCGGACAAAGAGCGGGGTTTGTAGAAATTTAACCCGGAAGACTCAGAGCCGACAAAGATTGAAAATTTACTTCGGCAATTGCCCAGGGCTAAAGCCACAGGGCCAAACACACAAAGCCCTTCGGGCTGGGAACACACCGAATACGGTTTAGCGGTTGCAGTTTCTTCAGCCCGCAGGGTTTCGTTTGCTTAGCGCCAGGGCTTTAGCCCGGCGTCTTTGAGGTGAATTGTATGCGAGCCATTGATTGGGGCGGACAATCCGCAACTGATCCCCGGTTTTTGAACTTGGTGAAAGATTGGATCGAAAAGGACGGTGAAGTCTACGTGATGTGCTGGTTTCATTCTGCTGCCGGAACTAAGCATGCGTGGTTACTGACCTCGTTCGCACATTTCGTTTCTTCACTCGATTCGGTTCATGGCCGTTGTTCTGTGGATGTCTACCGGCATCCGCATTTTCCCATTCGGGGCGTTGTAAACGACGAACTTATTCAAAAAGCACTTGCTCAATTTCCAGAAGGTGAGGCGTGGTATTTGATGGCTTTTGAGGGAAGAGAGGCTCAAGGGACGCCTTGCAATGAATATGGTGATGAGTCACGCACTGCATTGGCTGAGACATTGAAACATCATGTTGGGAAATACATCGTCATCGGACCGGATGTGCATTGGCCTGTGCCTCCCGATGATTATCCGGGGGAATGGGTCTCTGCTGCGTTGAACGACTCGCGGCTTGGCGTTTGAATGTTACCAATACGCCATAATCCGTGTTTATTTCTGAGGATGAGTCCAAAGTTCAGGAAATTGACATGATGGATCTTCAAACCAAGAGAAAAATAATCGGGGGTAGTTTGTTGGTCGCCTCGCTTTTGCTGCTGGTTTTTATAGTACTATGTCTTCTGTGGCGCAGGAAGTCTTCTCCGTATCGCACCGGGCGTCTGGCAGTATTGACTTCTACGGATGAAGGAAATTCCTTTTACGTTGTTGATTTGGCTTCGAAGCGAGTTAATGCTCTTTTTTCTATCGGCAAGTATAGATGTAGTGGTCAGTTGTTCTGGTCTCCAGATAGAAATGGGTTGGTGATTGCAAATAGTGGTATTACCGGGCTATCCGCTTGTATTGTAAATGTGGCTGAAAGAAGATTCGTTGAGTTAGGTGGCTGGGTATATTATCAGGGTGGTTTTGATGGTTGGACTTCAGATGGACGTTATGCCATTTTCTCAAATGGCGATCACTATGGCAACACCGGTACAACTGTGTTTGATACATGGCAGTGGACCACTATTATCAGCACGACATCAGACGTCTGTTTCGATGCTCATGGTATGGGGGGAATGTGTAATCGGCGTGCAATTGCGATCTCTCCGTTCACGCCCACGCTTCTTTTGAGAGATGGAACCGTGCTTAATCTTACCGATCTTACGGAGACGACTGTGTTTTCGAAGGGAGTGGCTTATTTCGCACAATGGTCAAGTGATGCAAACTATTTGGTTGTAATGCATCGGCAAATATATCCCCGCGAGTGTCACCTGTATTTAGCCAACGCAGACGGCACCCAGGCTTTCCCACTGGCAACTGTATCTTGTGACTACGAAACATTCCAATGGGAATCAGATGAAAAACACGCGGTCTTGTCTACCAAAACCGAAAAATATGTTCTTGATCTAATACAACAGCAAGTAAAAGTATTTCCAGTGGACGCGAACTCAACACAATCAACGCCGCAAGAACATGACCTCAGTTTGTGCGGAAATTGTGATGTTCTTTTAGGAGGAGAATCGCCGCTGGGCAAAGTCACCGCAGCTTGCTGGTCACCGGATAGAACTTTGTTGGCTGTTGGTAAGCCTGGAACCCTCAACCTCTACGATGCCGACCTTAATTTGCTCCGGACTTTTGTAGTATCCGGCACGGTGGAAACATTGGCATGGTCGTTGGCTTATGACAGATAAAAATCAGAAAATGAAATCCCCACACTCCCCCCACCGCCGCCTCCCCATCATCCTCACCCTCGTCGCCGTCGCCGCCCTATCGGGTCTATGCCTCGGCGTCTACCTCTGGCTCTACACGCCGCTGCCGACGCTCGACGGCTTCGCCGCATACCTGCCACCGTCGAGCCAATACACACCGGTTCCGCTTGAGGCGATTTCCCCGGCGGCGCAGCAGGTGACGGTTGCTATAGAGCAACCCAACTTCTATGCCAGTTTCTCCACCCCGATAAAACCTGCGGATGTTATGCGGGGTATAATGTACCGGTGGCGTTGCTCGCACTCAAGTTGTCTTGCCGATGGCTATACCATTCCACAGGGAGTAGCAACACGATGGCTGTTGGTGACACAAAGTGATCTCTCGCGCTCGTTCCGGCGCGAAATGCGTGAGATGTTCCTGACCATTCGGATCACCCGCCGCTACACACCTGACGAAACCCTGACGCTCTATCTGAACCAAATGCCCTACGGCAGCGGTATCTACGGCATCGAAGCCGCCGCCCAACACTACTTCAACAAATCCGCCGCCGACCTGACCCTGGGCGAGGCCGCCGCGCTGCACTATCTGGCAGACTTTCCCACAACAAGCGACCCGGCACAAATCAGAAATGGGCAAACACTTGCGCTGAACTGGATGGTCGAACAAGGTTTCATCACCCAAGAACAAGCACAACAAGCGCAGGAAGAAAACCTGCCATTCATTGATCCGGGGTTGAGCACCCCGCCCATTCGCTGACTCGCTCACCCGCTCACCCACCGATCCGCAGCTTGCAACTTGAAACTTTCAACTTGAAACTATTCCCAAAGGAGCCCTATGACCCAAATGAACCTGCGCAAACAATACCAGACCGACGCCAATCTGAACGCGCGCATCGCGTTACACCGGCTTTTCAACACCAATCCGTATTCGTTGCATCGCTGGGCCTTCGACCATTACGACCTGCCCGCGGACGCCCGCGTGCTCGAACTCGGCTGCGGCCCCGCCGATCTATGGCGCGAGAACGCTGACCGCATCCCCGCCAGCTGGGACGTCACGCTCACCGATTTCTCCGAGGGGATGATCGCGGCGGCGCAGCGCAATCTCGCCGAAACCGGGCGCGCCTTCACCATCCGCCAGGCCGACGCGCAGGATTTGCCCTTCGATGCTGCGACCTTCGACGCCGTGCTCGCCAACCACATGCTCTACCACGTCCCCGACCGCCCGCGCGCCCTCGCCGAAATTCGCCGCGTGCTCAAGCCCGGCGGCAAATTCTACGCCGCCACCAACGGCGAACAACACATGATGGATCTGTGGCGGTTGCTCACACCCTATATCCCCAACTGCTACGCACGCTCCCTCGCCGCCGCCGGCGGGTTCACGCTGGAAAACGGCCCCGCGCAACTGGAATCCGCCGGCTTCGTGGACGTCGTCTGGCACAACTACGCCAACGACCTGGCGGTGACGGACGTCGAACCGCTCATCGCCTACATCCAATCCGCTGCCACCCTGATGGAACACGACTGGACCGAATCCGAACTCGACGCCATCCGCGCCGAGGTCGCCGCCCGCATCGCCGCCGCCGGCGCCTTCCACATCGGCAAAGTCACCGGGATGTTCGAGTCACGCCCATCGTAGACACCAAAAGAAAAAGAAAGGTGTTCTTGCAAGCGACGCATACCCGAAAACACCCCCTAATCTGTAATTTTTACCGGCAGCCAACTTGCAACTTGCAACTTGAAACCGGTTCCCAGGGAGACTTCAATGCAACCAACCATGATTGACCCCAACGTACCGCTCGTTGACCTCCACCGCCACCTCGAAGGCAACATGCGCCTGGAGACGGTGTGGGAACTGGCGCAGCAGCACGGATTGCCGCTGCCCGCCGCCGATCTGGCCGGGCTGCGCCATCATTTGCAGGTAGAATCGCCGCAGCCGGGGCTGATGGCCTTCATCGCCAAGATGGACGGGCGCATGGCGGCGCTGGCCGATCTCGACGCCTGCCGCCGCGTGGCCTACGAGAACGTCGTGGACGCCCGGCGCGAGGGGCTGGATTACCTGGAACTGCGCTTCAGCCCGCTCTACATGGCGCGCCCGCACGGGCTGAACCCCGCCGGCGTGGTGGAGGCCGTGGTGGACGGCGCGCTGTCCGCCGGCCGCGAGCTCGGCCTGCCGGTGAGCCTCATCGGCATCCTCAGCCGCACCTTCGGGCTGGAGGCGTGCGCGCAGGAGTTCGCGGCGCTGCGCAGTTGCCCGGCGCAGATCACGGCGCTGGACATCGCCGGCGACGAGGCTGCCTGGCCTGCGGAGCTGTTCGCAGCGCACTTTCGCGCAGCGCGCGACCTGGGCTGGCACATCACCGCCCACGCCGGCGAAGCCGCCGGGCCGGAGAGCATCTGGTCGGCGCTCCGCGACCTGGGGGCAGAACGCATCGGCCACGGGCTGCGCGCCATCGAGGATCCGGCGCTGGTGGATTACCTGATCGAGCACGAGATCGGGCTAGAGGTGAGCCTGACCAGCAACGTGCAGATCGGCGCGGTGGCGAGCTATGCCGCGCACCCGCTCAAGGCTTACGTGGAACGCGGCGTGTGGATCGCCCTCAGCAGCGACGATCCCGCCGTCAGCGGCATTGACCTGCGCCACGAGTACGACGTCGCCGCCCCGGCCGCGGGCCTGAGCCGCGAGCAGATCGCGCAGGTGCAGCGCACCGCCGTGAAGATGGCGTTCGCGTTTGGGTAGTTGCTTTCTCACCGCAAAGAACGCAAAGGCCGCAGAGTTTTTGGTATCTCTGCGGCCTCTGCGTTCTCTGCGGTAAAAAATCCTCGTCAGCGGAGTTGATCCCGCGCCTGCATCAGCGCAAACCCCAGCAGGTTGCGCCCACGCCACTGCGCCGGGTCCTGCGCGCCCGGCGTCGTTTCGGCCATGCCAATGCCCCAGATGCGGTCGTAGGGGCTGGCTTCGACCAACACTTTGTCCCCTGTCCCCAGCAGAAACGCCCGCAGCGCCTCGTTCTGGCCGAATTTCGCCAGGTTGCCCTGCACGACGATGTCGAAACACTCGCGATCCCACGTCGGCCCGTCGAACGGCGATACCTTGCGCCCCAACGCCTTGGCGTCTTTGGGCGTCGGCGCGCGCAAGATCTCCGCCAGCGTGGCCGCGTCGCCGAACAGCCGCGACTTCCCGGCCATCATATAATGCTCGGCGCTGGCGTACGTCACGCCGGCCACCTCAAACGACACCTGCCACCACTGGCTCAGACATTCCTTGCCGATCTGGCCATCCTTGCGCGGCGTGTGTCCCCAGAAGAGCAGGTATTGGGGTTGATAGCCCTGCCGGATGGCGGCAAGAAGAGCTTCCAAATTGTAGATCCCATTTTCATTCGTTTTCACGTCCATACCGGCCTCTGTTCAAATGAGCTTGTAGTAACGGCTTCAGCCGTCTCCTAAAGCGCAGAGCGACTAAAGTCGTCACTACAAACCTCAGGTGGCAACTTGCGTTATTCTTATTCCATTCCGGCTATGCGCTTAAGCTCGTCCAATTCTTGTCGTAACACAGGCAGTTTACTCTGCACAATATCCCACACGATAGCATCGGAGACCACATCATAGCCATGCGCCAGGACGTTACGAAAAGCGATAATGCGCTGATATTCACTTTCCATAGACCAACACCTTCTCTTGCTCGAAAGCAGCACGGAAATAGGGATTTTTTATAGCCGACTGCTCCAAAAAATCCACAGAACGTTGAAAGAGTCTTTCCAAAGATTCTTTCAAACCAAAATATCTGTCGAAGGCTCCTGTCGGATGAGAGGGTACAAACTCGACAAGAAAATCCATGTCACTATGCAGCGGGTCAAAATCATCACGGACAGCTGAACCGAATACGGCCAATTGCTTTACCCCATACAGTGCGCACAATTCATCTATTTGACTCTTACACAAAGAAATGTCTATCATAAAATTCCTCATCAAGCATTCTCAGCGCTACCCTGCCGCTTCTTGCCCCAACCTGAACGCCGCTTTGTTCACGTCCGCATACTTCGCCGGCACGCGGTTCAGAATCGCTTTCTCCCACACGGCGGGGTCGGTGTCCAGCAGCGTCGAGAGCGCGGCCAGCAGGATGGTGTTGGCCGTGCGCGGATTGCCGGCCTGTTCGGCCAGCGGCAGCGCATCCACGGCGATCACCTTGCTCGCGCGGGTGCGCAGGGCTTCCAGGATGGCGGGCTCGTCAGGATAGACGGCGTCCCCCACGCTCACCGACATCGGCGTGATGCGCTGGCGGTTGACCACGACCACGCCGCCAGGCTTCAACCAGTCCAGCCAGCGCGCCGCCTCCAGCAGCTCGAACGAGACCAGCACATCCACCGTCCCCTTCTCGCACGTCGGCGAACCCACGCGCGGCGCCCAGCGGACGTGGCTCTCCACCACCCCGCCGCGCTGCGCAAAACCGTGAACCTCCGATTTCTTGGCGTCCAATCCCAAATCCAGCCCCACCTGGGCGGCAATGTCCGACGCAGTGAGAACGCCTTGTCCTCCTACGCCGACGAAAAGCAAGTTCAGGTTATTTAGCATGATCCCTCCAGTAAATGATTAAATGGATTAGTGGGTGAGTGGGTGAGCGGGTGAGCGGGTGAGCGGGTGAGCGGGTCAACGGATGATGTATTCTGTTTCTGGTTCCGCCAATCGGCGGGCGGATTGCCTTTGAAGTTCGCCGATTAAGGCGCCAATGATTTCATCAAGCAGGGTCAATCGCCCGTCGAGGGTATCAGCAGATAGCAGGCAATGGGCGCGCCAATACCAGCCTTTTGTCTCACGTGCTGAACCTATCGCTACCTTGAAAAACCAGTCGCGCTGTTTGCCATAACCGCGGCCATGACCTTCTTCAAGATTCGCACCGATCGAACCACTGCTTCGAATAAGTTGTTCGGCAATAGCTCTTCCACACACATCCTTGTTAAATTGACGACAATCTTCCCAGGCTAAATCAAAAACATACAGAGCTTTGCGATAACCCAGAAATTGCCAGATCGGCTCACGTTTGACCCGCTCATGAACACCCGCTTCCCATGTTGCATAGTCAAAAGTTCCGCCCGCATATTGTGCCACCGGTTCCCGCACCACCCCATGTTCCAATCCAGGCTCCACCTCATTCATTTTCCCTCCTTCATACCTCCCTCCTTCATACCTCCAATTATTCAGCCCACCTACTCACCCGTCCAATCGCTTCCTCGCTCACTCGCTCACCCGCTCACCCGCTCACTCGCTCACCCGCTCACTCGCTCACTCGCTCACCCGCTCACCCGCTTCCCCGCTCACTCACGCGGCCCGATCGCCCCCTTCGGGCACACCTGCTGGCAGACGGTGCAGCCGGTGCACAACAACGGATCAATGGATGACTTGTGCTTATTGTTGGTCGCGTAAATCGCATCGCTCTTGAGAATGGCCGGGCAGCCGACGCGGAAACACGCGCCACAGGCCACGCACTTCTCCAGGTCTACGGTCATACGCGGTTGCAGGTGGAAATGCGGGGTAAAAACGCACGCGCCGCGCACCAGCAGCACCGCCGGGCCGTCGGTGTGTTTCATCGCGGCGCGCAAGGTCTTGTTCACCTGCTCGACGTCCCAGGCATTCACTTCTTCAAGAAACGTCACGCCCAGCGCCTTGACCACGGGTGCGATGTCAATGTCGTGGCCCGGCGCGCCCTGGAGCGTCACACCGGTGCCGGGGTGATGCTGCTGGCCGGTCATCGCCGTGATGCGGTTGTCGAGGATCGCCACGACGATGTTAGCCTGGTTGTAGACGGCCGACGCCAACGGCGATAGACCGGAGTGAAAGAAAGTGCTGTCCCCGATGACGGCGACGGCGGCCTCCTGCCCACCCGCCTGCTTAAACCCGTGCGCCATCCCGATGCCCGCGCCCATCGCAATCAGGGCATCCATCGCCTCAAACGGCGATAACACCCCCATCGAATAGCAACCGATGTCCCCCGCCAGGAACGCCTGCCGCTTGTTGCGCGCCAGCGTATAGAAAAACGCCCGGTGCGGGCACCCCGGACACAACGCCGGCGGACGCGGAGGCACGAAAGAGGGAGTAGGGAGTAGGGAGTAGGGAGTAGAGGAAGAAGAAGCATTCCGCGATTCATGATTCATGATTCGTTGATTCAATGATTCGCATCCCGCGCGGACGTTGTCCAGCGTCAGTTCGCCGCAGAGCGGAAAGCGGTCTTTACCGTGCGCCACAGGGATGCCGGCAGCCTTGAGCTGATCTTCGAGGAACGGATCGAGCTCCTCGATCACGATCAACGTTTCGACCTGGCCCGCGAAGTCGCGCAGGGCGTTCAGCGGCAGAGGGTAACTCATTCCCAGCTTGAAAATCGAAACGTTGGGCAGGATTTCCCGCGCATACTGGTAGGCGATGCCGCTCGTGACCACGCCCAGCGCCCTGTCGCGCCATTCGATAAGGTTAACGCCCTGCTCAAACGCTTCGCCCTCGGCCCAGGCAGCCACGTCGCGCAGACGTTGCTCGATTTCGGGATGGCGGCGGCGGGCAACGGCGGGGATGATCACCGGCGGGTTGTCCGGCCCGCGCGTATAAGGCGGAAGCGGTTGGAGTTCGCGCTCCGCCGGCGCCTGCGCCTCCACCGCCGACTTGGAATGTGAAAGGCGCGTGGTCGAGCGCAGCAGCACCGGCGTCTTGAAGCGCTCGCTCAGTGCCAGGGCTGCGCCGACGAAGCGCCGCGCCTCGTCGCTGTCCGCCGGATCGAAGCAGGGGAACTTGCCGAAGCGCGCGTACTGCCGGTTGTCCTGCTCGTTCTGCGACGAGAACGCCCCCGGATCGTCCGCGCTGACCAGCACCAGCCCACCCTTGACACCCGTGTACGACAGTGACATCAGGCTATCCGCGGCCACGTTCACGCCGACGTGTTTCATCGCGGCCAACACCCGCGCGCCGCCAAACGCCGCGCCGGCGATGTTGTCGAGGGCCACCTTCTCGTTGGCGGCCCACTCGGCTTTGATTCCCGGATAGCGCGCCAGGTTCTCCAAAATCTCCGTCGAGGGCGTGCCGGGATAGGCCACGGCATACCGCACCCCCGCCTCCCACGCCCCCAAAGCAATCGCCTCGTTGCCGGAAAGTAAACGTTTCATTGGAATGTACCTCCTGGGAATAGTCGAAAGTCCAAGGTCTAAAGTCAAAAGTCCAAAGCCAAGAGTTGCAAGTTGAAAGTTGAAAGTTGAAAGTTGAAAGTTTGTTAGTGTCTTAAAGTATTCGCCGCGCCTGACGCCAAGACGGCCCCCCCCTTAATCCCCCCCAACGGGGGGGAATGTGCGCGATAGAGTCTTTTTTCCCCCCCCATTGGGGGGGAATTAAAGGGGGGGAACTTGCTCAAGTACGCTGAGACAAACTATGGCGAATACTTTGTGCCAGTAACAAAGTTTCAAGTTGGAAAGTTAGGAGCGGATTCGCTCACCCGCTCATTCGCTCATTCGCTCACCCGCTTCCCCGCCCCTACGGTTCGTAGCCGATTTCCATCTCGCAGACGGCGCAATCGAAGCGCAAGGGGTAACGGCGGCCATCTTCGTCCACCAGGAAGAGGGGCTCTTTCAGTCCGGACGCCTGGCGCGTCCCGTCGCACAGGCCCAGTTGGTGCTTGAGGCAATAGCGGGTGTGCATCACCGGCTTGCCGCGCATATCCAGGCCGGACTCGGCGGCGGGCGCGATTTCCAGCACGCCATGGCGACGATAGAAGGCCACGGCGGCGGCGTTGAGAGCGTTGCCCGCAAAACCGAGCCGGGTTTCGGGATACGGCGCATGGTTCTTGTGGATAGCGCCGGTTTGCACGGGACGGTTGGCAGCGCGCTCCTCGCTCAACCGCTCCAAAACGCGCCGGCGCAGCTCGTTGAAGGCCGAGACGGGCAGGAAATACGGCGCTTGCCAGCGCAGATCAACGCCGCTGCACGCAAAAATCGTGTCGCCGGTCTTTTGCAGTTGTTTGAGAGCCGTCGCCTGCGCCATCTCCGGCTTCTGCGCCGGGACCTTCTCGGCGTCCAGAGCGGCGACGGCGCGGTTGCCGTCCTCGTCGTCGGCGGTCAGGCTGAACCCGGCGGGGGTCTCGTCCAGCGTGAAGCGCACGGCGACCGCGCGCGTCACTTCAGCTTTGGCGAGCTGCGTCAGGAAAGTGTGATCGTGGTTGCGGTAGAGCGCAGCTCCCTGGCGGATAGCGACCGGCGCGCTGAGCGTCAGCCGGCGTCCCTCCACCCCGTTGAGCGCCGCGCCCTGCAATGCGCCGGCCTCGTCGAAGAACGCCAGCCCATCGCCGTTGTGCAGATCGGCATCGCGGTCCAGCGTGAGCGTCTTGCCGTGCGCCGCAACGACCGTCCCGACGAGCTCGCCCACCATCTTGGGCGTCTCAATGGCGCCGGGCGGCTCCGTGCGCCCGTGTAAGAAATACGCCGTGTAGCCGCGATTGAAAGTCTTGTCCACGTCCGGCGCGAAATCCGCCGCGCTGCGCCCCGACGAACTGCGCCCCCACCCGCGCTCGGCCAATGCTGCATCGAGGCGCTGGCGGTAGAAGCTGACCACGTTCTTGATGTAGGTGACGTCTTTGAGGCGTCCCTCGATTTTGAACGAGGTGACCCCGGCGTCCAGCAATGCATCCAGATCGCCGGAGAGATTGAGATCGCGCAACGAAAGCCAGTGCCGGTCGGAGAGCCCCCCGGCGGCAGACAGGCGCACCGGCGTCCCTTCGCGATCCACCAGCATATAGCGGCGGCGGCACGGCTGGGCGCACTCGCCGCGATTGCCGCTGCGCCCGCCGATGGCGTAGCTCATAAAGCACTGCCCGCTGTAGCTCACGCACAACGCGCCGTGGACAAAAGACTCCAGCTCGACCGTTGGCGCGGCCCGGCGGATGGCGCGAATCTGCGCCAGGCTCAACTCGCGGGCCAGGATCACCCGGCGAAAGCCGATCGCGGCGAGAAAGGCGACCTTCGCCGGGGTCGCGTTGTGCATCTGCGTGCTGGCGATGAGCGGGACCGGCGGCAGATCGCACTCCAGCAGCCCCACGTCCTGCACGATGACGCCGTCCACGCCCGCCTCGTACAGCTGGTGGATGAGCCGCACCGCCTGCGGCAACTCCTGGTCATCGAGCAGCGTGTTGACAGTGACGTACACCCGCGCCCAATAGGAGTGCGCGTAGGCCACCAGCGCCTCGATGTCGGCCAGGGGATTGCCGACTTTGGCGCGCGCCCCAAAACGCGCCGCGCCGATGTAAACCGCATCGGCGCCGCAGCTGATCGCCGCCATGCCGCATTCCAGGTCTTTGGCAGGCGCCAACAATTCAGTGGAAGTCTCAGTGATAGGCATTTCTGCCGGATTCCACGCTCAGTCCTTGTCGTGTTCGGCGTGATTGACCAGGTCAATCACCACGGCGGTCGCCAGAATGAGCACATCATCTTCGCCATCGGCAACGCTGATGCCATACGAGTCGGTCAAGGTAAAAAATTGCTTGGAGACGTGCGCCACCTCGCGCCCCTTGCGCAAGAAGCGGTACTCGTGATCCCAGAAGTTGCCCTCGACTGTGTAATCGTTCGGGCCGGGAATGTCTACGGTGTACTTATCCTTGAACAACGTGATCTCTTTGACCACGTCGGCGGCCAGTTGCCCGTTGCGATGAACCTGATAGCGCCGCTTGAAACTGATGAGCTTCTGGGTGATGCGCGCCAGCTCGTGACCGCGCATATCCTGAAAAGAAAGGTTGTCCACGAGCGTAAAAAACTTGCCGACGACCTGATACACGTCGCGGTTGGATTCGTTCTTGATCAGGAAACGGTCGCCAATCGTCCAAAACTTCTGTCGCATTAGATAACGCATGGTTTACCTCGCTTTGTTGAGAAATTGGAAATTAGTGATTAGGGATTGGGGATTGGGGGATTGGGGATCGGAAACGTGAAGTTCGTAATTCGCTGATCCGCTTCCACCAATTCTCGATTGCCAAGTCAAGATCAGCCTTCGCAGGGCGACTCGGTTGAGATGCCTTTGATGAGGGTGGCGGCGGCGGCGACTTGTTCGTCGGTGCCGTCCACGCCCAGCCACACCGAACCTTCGGCGCCGAGGATGCCGCCGGCGGCGATCAACAGCGCCTCCACCCCGGTCAGCAAGTCCAGCGCCTCCACCTCGGTGAAAATCTCGCCGGGCAGCGGCATGAGGCGCGGGCCCTGCACGTCCGCAGCGTTGACGCGCTGCGCCAGCACGTCCACATCCTCGAACACGCGCTTCTCCAGCCCTACCGGCACGATCAATTTGACGCGCCGCCCGATGACGGCCGGCGTCGCCGCCATCACCGTGCCGCCCTGTGGGTGTCCGATCTGGACGGCGGCTTGACCGCGCAAATCGAAGGCGTTTGCCCCTTTGAGAATCACATCGCCTTCCTTGAGCGATTCGGCGACGTCGAAAATGGTCTTGCCGCGCTGCCACACGCCGTCCACGATGACCACATCGCCGGGGAATTCGGCCACACCGAGCCTGGCGCGCGGAGCAATCGTGACGCCGCGCCGGAAGCCGGCCCGCGTAAAACCGTCCAACTGGCCCAACGTCGAAAGAATCTCTTCGGCGACGTATCCGTTGGTCGTCCCGGCCACGATGACCAGGGTTCCCTTGCCCAGCACCCGTTTTATCTCCGGATGTTGCGCCATCCCCTTGGCAATCAGCCGCTTGCCCATCACCGTCGTTACCACAAACTGTTGCATTGCGTCACGCTCCTTATCTGGGGGTGGGGGGTTGGGGGCGGGGGG
>DAOUFX010000248.1:0-14127 GCA_034429675.1 Anaerolineae bacterium
GCGGGAGTACCCGCCCGCGAAAAACCCTTCCTTTATCTCTTGGCCTGCAAGGCCACGATTTTCATCTGCCGATAGCTGATCTCACTCCAACAAATGGCGCGACGGCGTCTGGGGCTGCAAATCGGGCGTGGGAATGCCCCGGCGGCGTGCTTCTTGCATCAGGAAGGCCAGCGACCATTCGACGGCAGTCACGCGATCTTCGGCCAGCAATTCGCTGAGGACGCGGACCCGCCAGGGCCCGCAGGGCGGCGTATTGGGGTCGCCGGTGTACAGCAGGTTTTCGGAGCGGCAGCCGCCCCCACACAACGTCGCCAGCGGGCACGCGGAGCAGGTCGGCAAATCTTTTGCCCGATGCGGGTTCTGGCGGATGGTTCGCGCCGCTTCGGCAAACCCCAGCGTATCCAGGTGGCCGATTTTCTCTTCCATTTTAAAGCAATTGAACAACGCCCCATCGCTGCGCACGTGGATGTGCTGCCCCATCGCGCAGCCACAGCCCTCGCGGCGATGCGTCACCGGGGCGAGGGCCGGCGACGGGATGGCCACACCGGCCTCAAAGGCCACGCGATCCAGCGCCTCATCCAGGGCGGCGCGGCTCTCAAACAGGTGTTGCCCCACTTCGCGCCCGCTCAGATAGAGCACGCCGAACGTGACCGGGGTGTTCGCCGGCAACTGCGCCTGGAGCCGGGTCAGTTCTTCTGCGATGGCGTCGAGGTGTTGCGGCATAAACATCAAATCCACCGTGACGCGCCCCCCATACGCAGCCACCTGCCGGATGCCGCGCAGAGCCAACGCGAAGCGCGGCGCGCCGGAAATGGCGTCGCAAGTGCCGGGGTCGGGGCCGCCCAGGCTGACGCGCAGCAGCACGCCCTGCTGAACCAGGCGGGCGGTCCGCGCGGCCAACTCCGGTCGGGCCAGCGGGACGCCATTGGTGAAGAGCGTAAGCTTCAGGCCCAGTCGCACGATTTCCTCGGCCAGGTCGAGCGCCCAGGGAACCAGCAACGGCTCGCCGCCCAGGATCGCCACGCTCGTCCCCGGCCCGAAAATCTCCGGGATCTGGCGCACGACTTCGAGCATACGCTCGAAACTGACCTCCTCCGCGCGCGCGCCGCCGGAGTTGGTGCAGCAGTAGGCGCAGACCAAATTGCAGGCGTTGGTGAGCTGCAACTGAACGGTCGGCGCGCCGGGCAAAGCGGCGCGCGGCGGCCCGAAAAAACCGTGGCGCTCCAGCTCGGCGCGCAAAGGCGGCGCGAGCGTCTCCAGACCGGCAGCGCCGGCGACGACGGCGCGCGCCGCCGCTTCCTCGTCCGCCGGGATGCGGCAAAACACCGCGTGCCCGCGCGAAACCAACAGCGCGCCAGCGTCGAGCGGCAGCAATGTACAATCGGACGGCAACGTGAACAAGGCTATCCTTTCAAATCAGCGGGTGGGCGAGTCAGCGAATTACGAATTACGAATTACGAATTACGAATTACGAATTACAAATTACAAATTACAAATTACACGTTTCACGTTTCCCGTTTCACGTTTCAGCTTCAGCTTCACGCGCCCCTTCCGACACAAAAACCTGCAGCGGGCCATCCCAGTCGTCGCGATGCACTTCCTCGAAACGGCCACCGGTGTAACGCCCGATGACGGCGCGCCAGAAGGCTTGCGCCGGGAGGTTGGTCGGAATCTGGCCTACTTCCCAGAGGCCGGGAAACATGTCAAAGAGGTAACGGGCGACCATCTCGCCGATACCGCGCCGCCGGTATTTGCGCATCAGAAAAAACTCGGCGATGCTGTGCGTCACGCTGCCATCTGCCGCCGCGATATCCCGCACCAGCGCCAATCCGGCCCACTTGCCGGCGACCCGGATCAGAAAGGGATAGCGGCCTTCGTCGGTCCAGTAGTGATCGAGGCGATGGTAACCAAACGTGCCGTGCGCGTCCACATCGGCACCGTCGAATTCAGTGAAATCGTAAGCGTAGAGTTCCAGCAGCCGGCGTAACACCGTCTTATCCTCCACCCCGGCCCGGTAAAGTTCAACCGTGTCCATGCCCGCTCCTCTTACGCTCTTATCTTTGAATAGAATTCCGCCTTGCCCTTGATGCCCATTTGCACGCGGAACAGCGCGCCGGCGTTGGAACCCTCGCGAACTTTGTTGTCGCCGCCCCCGCTGGTGATGTAGATATCGCCGTAACCGGACCCGCCAAAGGCGACGCTGGAGACTTTGCGCGCTGCGATATAAATCGTCTGGTCCACCGCACCGGCGGGAGTGTAGCGCACCAACATGCTCCCGTCCCAGCGCGCCGACCAGATGTAGCCCTCGGCGTCCACCGTGAGGCCGTCGGGCACACCCTGCCCCGACGTGCGGATCAGCTCGCGCCGGTTGCTGAGGCCGCCGCCGCTGCGCTCGTAGTCGTAGCGATAGATAATTCTGGCCGTCGAATCGGTGTGGTAAAAGTATTTCAGATCCGGCGAAAAGCCCATGCCGTTGGAAATACCGAGGCTGCCTTCCATCTGCGCCAGCGAACGGTCAACGTCCAGGCGATAGAGATGGCCGGGACGCGCATCGGTCGGCATCGTGCCGCAGAATACGCGCCCTTCCGGGTCGGCAATGGCGTCGTTGAAGCGCGTCTCACGCTCCTCGGGGACGTCTTCGAGAATGGTGCTCAGCGCGCCGTTTTTCAATTGTTTGATCGCGCCATGTTCCATAAACAGCAACAGAGCGCCGTCCTGCTGGATCGTCAATCCGCCAATCATCAATGGATTTTCGAAAACCATCTCGTGTTTGCGCGTGGCCGGGAAATAGCGGAACACCTGCCCTTTGGGGATGTCTACCCAGTACACACACTGTTCCATGGGATGCCAGTGCGCGCACTCCCCCGTGACGCAGGAATAATCCACCAGCACTTCGACCGGGATCGGCGTCGGTTCCGGTGTGACGGGCGGCCTGGGGATAGCGGTAAACGGCGCGGTGGTCGGGCGGATGCGCAATCCCGGCGGCGCGGCGACAGTGGGCGAAACAGTCGGAGAAGGGGAAGCGGCCAGAGTGGACGTGGGCAGGATGGGCGTCGGCCCCGCCGTGGAGGTGGCGGCGCGGGTGGGCATCGGCGCGGGCTCGCCTTCCAACGTCGGCGCGCCACAGCCGGCCAGCAACCCCGCCGCTGCCAGGCGCAACATCTCACGGATGAACTGGCGCCTATTCACGGGGCCACCGGCGATGTTGCGTCACGCCGCGCAACAGCGCGGGCAAGCCGCGGCGCTCGTAAATGGCGCGCACGCGGCGGAATCCGTCGCCGTAGAGCGGATCGGGATTCTCTTCCAGTAGATGGATGCAGTGCCGGGCTTCCGGCGACGATTTCTCTTGATGCAACAGATACGCGAACAAATTGCACAACCCCTCCTCCAAATCCTGAGGCAGTCCCTCGACTCGCTGCATAAACAGCCAGACGTGTCCCAACTCGTGCGCCAGAACGCTTTCGAGATATTCCGGCGGCAGTCCCCCCAAAGTATACACCACTTCGATGTGCCGTTCCACCTCTTGATCGTTTTGCGTCTGAACCTGCGTCTTCGTCTGGCCGCGCAACCGCGCCTGAGCCGGGTCGCCCTGGTCCTGAACCAACTTCGACAGCGGCACCATCTCCAGCGGCACGTTCACGGCGCGGGTGTCCACCCCGTAACGCACCAGGCGCTCCTGAACCTGCCCCAAAATCTGCCGGGCCTGCGCCTGATCGTCCACGGCCTGATTCCGGCATGGGCGACACAACACCCGCCCGTCATTATAACGCACCCCGCCACCCGTCAAACGCGGGCATACCGGGCGCTGGCATACGAAACAGGTCGAATACTCCGATTGGTGGCGCGCGCAGTACATGTCGCCCCAGAAATCGCGGATGTACTCGCCCTCGATATATTCGTCGCACACGGCGCAACGAATCCCAAAGCGCTCGCGATGGCACTGCTGATGGTAGGGCAGGGAATCCTGAAGCACGTAGCGTTCTTCGATAAAGCCGCCACACGCCGCGCAACGCAGGCCGAATTCCTCTTTGTAACAGTCGGTATGGTAAGGCCGGCCATCCTTGACGTGGAAATGCTGCTCGCCAAAAGGCCGCCCGCAGCGCGCGCAGACAAAACACTCAGGATGCCAGGTCTGACCCAGCGCCTCCACGTAGGTTCCGGTAATCATTCTGCGACAGCCTGCACACAACATTATTCCACATCCAGCCGGTAACGGCACTTCTGCCGTTCGCCTTCCTTATACATATCCAAGTTCTCCGGCAGATCTACGATTTCGACGAAGTGCGCGCCGGCCAGCTCGCAGGTGCGCCGCGAGGCGTAGTTGTCGGGATTGCACGTGATCCACAACGGATCCAGCCCGTGCAGGCGCGCCAGGGGCAACAACAGACGGCAGGCGCGGGAAGCGAAATGCTGTCCCCGGTACTCCGGCGTCACGTGGTAAGCAATGTGCCCCGCATACATCACAATGTGACGGGTATTGCCCACCCGCAAGTGAATCGCGCCCGCGTCCACATCCTGGCCGGTAAGGGTCATCATAAATTTGTACGTCGGCGCATACTGGATGGCCGGATCGCCCGGATACTTCTCGATCAATACCAGTTCCAGGTCGTTGTCTACCAACTTTCCAGGATCATAGAACGTGAACATGATTCCTCCGAAAAACCATTGAATATAGCCACCCCATTCCTTTTACGATTCATCCAAATGATGCGTATCATTGAGCCGCCGGATACGCGGGCCCAACTTTTGCCATTCAATTTCCGAAAGGGCGGTGTTATCCATAGCAAACTGCCAGAGCTCACGCCAGGGCTTGTTGAGCAGCAAACACAGCATGAGCTTGATCGCCCCGCCGTGAGAAACCAGCAGCACCGTCTGATCCTGATGTTGACGAATCACGTCGTCCAGCACGGCCTGCATACGCACGGCTCCGTCGCCCAATGTCTCGCCGCCGGGCGGCGCGTGGTTCAAACGGTCGGAATTCCACCACGCCACCTGATCGGGAAACTCGGCCTCCATCTGCGCAAACGTCATTCCTTCCCACTCGCCGAAGCTCATCTCCCGCAAGCGCGGATCGGGGAACACCGGCAAATTATGGGGCGCCGCGATGGCCCTGGCAGTGCTGTGGGCGCGGCTGAGGTCACTGGTGTAGATGACATCCAGGTGTTCCCGCGCCAACCGGCGCGCCAAAGCCTCCGCCTGAGCGTCCCCCACCGCGCTCAGCGGGACATCCATGTGGCCCTGATAACGCCCGGCAGCATTCCAGATCGTCTCACCGTGGCGCACAAGAAATAAGCGTAGGTTCATCCTTGCTCCTGAAGGTCAGCGGGTCAGCGAATTACGGATTACGGATTACGCTTCACGTTTGTAACCGCTCAGCCTGGGTTGAGCTTCAACGTCACCCTGAACGGAGTGAAGGGTCCCTGCCGTGTGAGGCGGAGATTTCTCGCTTCGCTCGAAATGACGGTGAGCAGTTACTCACGTTTCACGCTTCACGCTTCACGTCCAGTATCGCGCGCGACTCCGCCAACACCCGGTCGTAGTGCGCTTCCAGCGCCGCGTTGGAGCCGCGCAGGCCGGCCACGACTTGCAGGGACCAGTCCAGGTACGCGACCAGGCGCTCGTGCGGCCAGTCGGCGGGCGGGTCGAACACGATGTCGTGGACATTGTCAATTTTGTCCGCCAGCTTGATGAGCTTGGCCTGAACGGAGATGTGCGGCGCATGCTCGATCTGCAACTGTTTGCGCGCGTCCTTGGGCAGAGATTTGTCGTCGCTGACCTCCTCCACCAGCGCCCGCACCTCCGCGCCAAAATGTTGTTCGAGTTCGGCGGCAGTGGTGTCCGTATCTTCGAGCGTGTCGTGCAGCACTGCCGCAACCAGCGCAGGTATGGCGCGCACCTGCCCTACCTCCCACAGCAGGGTGAGGACGTGGATGGGATGGTTTACGTAAGGCGGCGTCTCGCGCCCTTTGCGGCGCTGATTGCGATGTTTGGTCGCGGCAAAGTTGAGCGCGCGCAAAAGCATGTCCAGGTCTTTCTCGTCAAACCCCATCGCCTCATCCCCCCTTCTGCCGGGACAACCCGGCAATTTCCGCCTCGGTCAACAGCTCTTCCGGGCGCGGCACCGTCGAGCCCAGGAAGCGCACGCGCAACTCGCGGGTGGTGATCCATTCGTCGCCCGGCGCCATCGTCGAGCGCGGATGCGGCGTCACGTCGCCGGGGCGCACCGGCTCGGCGATGACGTACAGGTAGCCCGGCTGTCTGCCGTTGTGACGGATGTTGCCGGCGTCGTCCACCGACACCAGTTGCGGTTTGTGCGAAAACACCCGCGCCAGCTCGCGCTTCCGGGTGATGGTGCTCCCGGCGCGAATCGTGCGCAATTCGAGGGAAGAGCCGTGGTACCAGGAATCCTGTTCGTTCATGTGCACCTCCATCCACAATCGCTATTTCATCGCAGCACGGGCCTGCGTCACCCGGCGCCAGATCGCGGGGTCGGGTTGATACATTCGCAGAGCTTCGAGCGCGGCCTCGGCGTGAGGGCGGGCGCCCTCGCGCACCATATCCAGCAAGTAGTCAATGGCGGCCTCGCTGCGCAGGGTAGCGATCGCCAACAATAGAATGCGGCGTATGTCGGCGTCGAACGTGTCCTCCCAGGCGGCGCACAGCACCTCCAGCGCGCCGTCCTGCCGCGACTCGCCCAGCGCCAGCGCCGCCGACTCGGCCAGCGCCGGGTCGGCCTGCCGCAAGAACCCGGCGACGAAAGGCAGCGCGATCTCCGCATCCACCTTAAGCAATGCCAGGAAGCACTCGTAGACGACCTCCGGGCGTTCGTCGCCGCTGCGAGCCTTGAAGCGCAACAACGGCGCCGCCGCCAGGTCGCCGGAGTACCCCAGGGCGCGGGCGGCGGCAATCCGCGCGTCCGGCTCCGGATCGGCCAGCAGATCCGCCAGCACGATCAGCGCATGCCGGTGATGCATCCGCACCAGCCCCAGCCCGCACACGCCGCGCAACGCCGCCGCCGTGTCGGCCTGCCCGCCCCACACCGGTTCCAACTGGATGTGGCGCGCGCCCGGCAGAAACACCTCCTCGGCGGCGCTTTCCAGGTGATAGAGCGCATCGGCGAGCGCGTGTTTGGCGCGACAGCCGGGATCGGCCTTGGCCGGCTGCTTCAACAGCGCGCCGAACGCCTTCGCCAGGTCGGCTTCCAGCTCGGACAGCTCGTTTTCGGCGACGATCTCCGCCGCCGTTGCCATCACGTGGCTGTTTTTGTCGCCCAAGGCTTTGCGCAGCAGAACCACGGAGTCGGGCGTCATTGACGCAACTCGCAGAGCGTTCAATGCGGCTAATTGGGATTCCAGATGGTCAGACTTTGGCATCGGCGTTCCTCTTTTCCTCGTTTCTTGTCCAACGGCCCGTCAGGAAAGTCAACACCACCCCGACGGCGAACAACCCAATATTGAGCACAAACGGCAGACTGCGGTTGATCCCGGACATCTGCCCGGCGATCCAGCCGAACGGCGACGTCGCCAGGATCACCAGCATGTACAAAATCGCCATAATGCGCGCGCGCTCCTCGGCGTTGACGTTCACGACGATCAACGTATCCAGCAACGTCGAAGCCAGCGGCACGCTGCACGCTTCAAGAACGGTGGCGATCACCAGCCAAACGTAGCTCCTGGCCGGGACGCTGATGAGGATCACGTTGCTGAGAACCAGTCCCAGAAATCCCACGATCATCGGTTTGTAAGTAGCGCTGTGACGCAGCCGGGGCATCACCAGGAAAAAGAACAACAGCATCACCGTAGACTTGGCAAACGGGAAAATCGCCAAGTGTTCCGCCGGGATTTGCAGCTTTTCGGTGACCATGATGGACCAGAACGTGCTGCTGACCATCCGGCTGATGCCCAAAACCACCATCAGCCCCAGCATCAACAACGTCGCCGGCGTGCGCAATACCTGCTTGAAGACGGCAGGATACCCGCGCACCCCGTCCAAAAGCGGCTTCCCGCGCGTTCCCGCCATCCGCGCCTGCCCCATCTTCGTCTCGGTCGCAAAAGCGTTCAACGTGACGAACTTGGCCGTCATCAGCACCAGCGACAGCAGGTACAGCCCGCGGATCGTCGGAACCAGCGAGAATCTGGCGATCAGCACGCCGGTCAACGGGGAAACAAAGGCGGCCAGCAGCCCGGCGATGTAAACCCAGGAGAACACGTCCACCAACAGCTTGGGATCGGTATCCTCGACCAGCAGGCACTGCCAGGAGTTGGCAGTGACGCGCCAGACCGCGTTGATGAACGCCGCCGCCAGAAAATACGTAAAATTCTGCGCAACCGCCCAGATCAAACAGGGGATGCTCCAGGAGATGATATCGAAGATCAGCGTGGTGCGTTTGCGCCCCAACTTGTCGGTGATCGGGCCGCTCATTGCCGTCCAAAACACCTGCAAGACCAGGCCGATGCTCGTCAACAACCCGATCTGGACGTCCGTCAACCCCAACGCCAGCATATAAATGGAAGTATACGGCGAATAGAGATTGAAGGGAATGCCCCAGAGCGGCTCGGTGTAGACGCAGGCGCGCACATTGCCGCGCAGGTTTTTCAGTGTATGAAATAGTGGGTGGTTGAACAAAGTTTTCCTCAGACTTGTATTTAGCCTTTAGCTGGATAGACTTCCGCTATTTTACAACAGATTTACAACCTGGGTGGCATGACCCGGCGCGAGAGCGCCAATCGCGATGCGATCCGGCATTTTTTTTGATCAAAAATGTCATCTATTGCATTTTCTGCTTTTTAGATTAACCTTCTCCAGGCTCGCCCCTAAAAGGGAGCACCGCACCTGTATCGTATTGACGTTCACAAACCGTGATCTCGCCAGGAGAACTGATGATGAGAAGGCAAATGTGGAATCACTCAATCGAAATGTACTTGCGCTATTTGACAACTCCCATTGACATTCAGAAATAACGGATTAGAATAAATGTTCTAAGGCCTGTAAATCAGCCAACATCACATTCAAAAACCACACAATAGCACAATGACCATAGGTTGCTTTCAAATTGAGCTATGTTATACTGACTATCGGTTACCCAATGATGAGCAAACTCCTGAACCAAACCACAAAACAATGGCGGTACCTTCGCTGAAAAACACCGAGTTGACAAAGTATGACCACTGATGAAAACCAATTAAACCCATTTGATGAAGATATCCGCCTCTTTGAAGAAGCGGATGAAGCCGGTTACATTATGCCAGAGATACCCGATCTGATACCAGATATTGGAGAAGCTACGGGAGAAAATTGGCGGGATTTTGATGATGTTGTTACAAACAGCCTGTGGATCATCAATGCGCGTTCAAAGGAAGGAGTACACAACGGACACTACCATGGCAACTTTGTTCCACAAATACCCTACCAAGCTATCAGAAGGTTTACTAAACCGGGTGATGTCGTACTGGACACTTTCCTTGGTAGTGGCACAACTCTAATTGAAGCGCGCAGATTAGGTAGAAATGGTATTGGCGTTGAACTGATCGAAACAGTGGCTCAGAATTCTGAGGAGCGGATTCTACTGCAACCCAGTGAATATGATACATGGCAAAGTATTATCTGTGGGGACAGTTCAAACAAAGAGACAATCCATAGGATTCAACAAGCATTGAAACTCCATGAACGCACACAAGTACAACTTCTAATAATGCATCCACCATATCATGATATCGTGAGATTCAGTGATGACCCTCGAGATTTATGCAATGCTCCCACACAAGAAGAATTCCTCAAATCATTCAAGAAAGTTGTCTATGGGACATATAAACTGCTTGAGAAAGATCATTTCTTAGTTGTAGTTATTAGCGACAAGTACAGTAATAGAGAATGGGTCCCACTTGGTTTTTATGTGATGGAAGCTGTAAAATCGGCAGGATATATACTAAAAAGTATAGTTGTTAAAAATATGGAAGGTAATAGAGCCAAACGGAATCTCGAAAACTTATGGAGACAGAGAGCATTCAAAGGAAAATACTATATTTTTAAACATGAGTATGTTCTGTTCTTTCAAAAAACAGAACACCTCGCAAACAAACTAGAATATATCATAGAATCTGTCAAAGCAATCGACAATCAAGAAGAACTAAATCTTGTTGAAGACACAGCATTTATCGCAGGAGAAAGCATAGATGCTATCATCAGCGATTACACTTGGATTACTCCTCCACAATGCCTTGCTCTAAAGCAGGGCCGCGATATAAGAGCCATCGTCCTTGATCTGACTGAAATGGAAGAGGTAACTGATGAGATTGGTAATCAACTTGAAAATCTTATCAGCCGGTTGCCTGGGAGAGACAAAATCATCGACATTTCCGTTCTTGTTAAATCAGATCACCGCACGTTATTGCAAAAGAAGCATGTGCCTGGAATCTCATGCATATATGCTGATGATGAAATATCCATACAACACTTGGCCCACTCGATTTATACCATTCGAAAGACCCTTGGTTCAGGCCAACGAGCTGGTCGAGCATCAGGTTTTGATTTCTCAGAGTCTCTCAATACAGTTATAGCATCACATTTCGAAAGAGAACAAGATTATGATTGGTCTCCGCGTCGAGGGATCGGCTTTATGTTCTTCAAAAGAGATACTGAAGTTCCATTTAATGGAAAAGAAAAACGCAATTTTCATGTGGGAATAGTTACAAAATGGGTCAATGGACATGAAAACGAGAAGATGCCACAAATCCGCGATGGTTATTATGACAAGGGGTATACTCTAATCGCTATAGTAGGCCCAAACGTCAATAGATGGAAGGACCTTATCGCTAGAAGAGGGAACTTTGCAAATTACTATTTATTTGTGGAAAAAGGTGAAGAACGAATACTTGGAGAGATACTCCAACAACGCAGCCTCATGAAATCCACGGAGAACAATAACATTGAGGAAACCAAACAAAACCTAATTGATTTCTTGGTTGAGCAATCCTTGAAAAGCACAAACGAATAGGAGGGGATGATGAGAGCACATGTTTTCAATGTTGATGGCAGTACTTTTCCGGTACATCGAGATCGCGGGTTCTGTGGTACAGGAAGACAAAATGATACCCCAGTAAATAGTTACCAGGAAGCTCTAAAAAGAGGCAAAGACTTTAGCAGCATAATCGTCGATTTGTTAGGAACGCGCCCCAATGACATTGTGTTCTTTTATGAAAGTGGACGAGGTTTTCATGGAGTTTATCAAGTTATAGGGTTTCCCTTTTTCGACCCCCAAACCATCTCTGGGATAGGCTCCTATAACACACACATAGTAGATGCCAAATTGCCCTTTCGTCTACCCATTAAGTGTATAGACTATTTTCCCATACCAGTACCCGAAGACATGATCTTTTCCTCACCTACCTATGAACGTATATTCTGGATACTTTTCTATAGAAAAATCCAGGGACCACGTGGATGTGTTACAATCGACCCTGATGCAGCACATTCATTACTCGAATTGCTTATCAAATTGAACGGTTCTCCAACTGAGCATGAGTTTATGCCATTCTATTATGATTATGAACTGGATGGTTTTCAAATTCCAACACCTTTTGGCATAACAGCAGACAATGAACCCGGGCTACAGTTATTACCTGTTTCACTTATCCCAGAAAAACCAGTTGCATTAGAAGACCATTTACGAGGTTGGTTAGTAGAACATTTGGATGGCACAAACCCGGACTTGAGACGTATCTTTGGCCCAATTGACCACATTGAATGGTTTGCCAATAATGTACCCTACCATGTTGCTAAACGTAATATCGATATTCTCATTTATCATCGTACCCCACCTGGAGAATTAATTGACCCCTCAATCCGTTATAGATATTCCGTTATTGAACTAAAAAGAGACCGCGCAAAACCTGATACAATAGATCAAGTAATCAATTACTCAAAATGGGTAGCGAATCGGCTCGCAAATGGTGAAGATAATATTGTGAGACCCTACATAATCGCTAACGGTTTTCAAGATAAGACAATCGAAAAAGCACGATCAGTGCGGTTCAATCGATTTGGAGTTCAGTTAATTGAATATAAAGTCACAAATGAACACCAGATTGCGTTCCAAGAAATTGAACTTTGAAAAACTTCGATCAGTTCATTAGACGCAAATAATCCAAGCAATGTCAAATTGCATGGTGTCAGTTTACAAGTACCGACGGCCTGGAAAGTTCTTCCAGGCCGTCGCCTACAACATCAGTGTCACGGTGCAAGTAAGAATTGAAGCATGCGATGAAATCACGTTGCGAGGTGCCATTTCGAGATGAGCCGCTGGGTTAACTCGCCGAATGAATGGGTGAGCGTACTGCAAAAAGGTTTCTGGCTACCCGATGGTGGGAAAAACCAGGCGGGAAAGTCGCAGTACAACGGCGATTTCTCCTAAAATGTAGCCCATCTGATGTTCAAGTGGGGCATCGTATATAGCGCCACCCAAGAAATTGGGTTTTTGCAGTGCACTCATGGGTAGATTTCGGCGATCTTGAGAAAGGTCGCCCCTGGCCTGCCTATGACATTGACGCGGAGGTCCTTCTACCGCCGGTTACCCCGGTCTTTCTCCCTCTGGTCACTCACGGCAGCAGTCTCCCCACCGGCCTCGCGCGCCCATAACTTTGTAACGGTAAAGGTGCAACGCACTTCTTACGCTTGTAAAGATACCGGTCATAGCACAGAAATCGTCATTGACCTGCCGCCCAAGTGCGTCGCACCTTCATCAAATCCCGTCAGAAATCTTAAGCGCCGGTCGCCAGCCGCGCAAAGCGGACAACGCTCACCTGCGCGCCTAGCTCCTCGCCCTTCCGCCGCAGCCAGTCGGCGACGGTGGCATCGTCTTCGCGGATGAAGCTCTGTTCGTCCAGACAAATCTCCTGGTAGAACTTGGCGAGCTGCCCCTCGATGATTTTGGCGATGACGGCTTCCGGCTTGTTAGCGGCGCGCGCCTGCTCCAACAACTCCGCGCGTTTTTCGGCCAGCAGCGCTTCCGGGATGTCGGCCCGCGTGGCGTAGGCCGGCTTGAGCGCCGCAATTTGCAGCGCCAGGTCGTGGACGATGTCGCGAGCGGCTTCACGCGCCGCAGGCGTCGCGTTGCCCACGCTCAACTCGACCAGCACGCCCACGCGGCCTTCCTTCGGCTCATAACCTTCGACGGCGCCCACGTGGATGTACCCCTCGACCAGGGTGCCGGCGGAAGGGCAGTAACGCGCGACGTTTGCCACCACGATATTCTCGCCGGTCTTACCAACCATTTCCTGAACCACCGTCGCCACCGTCTTGCCGGGCGCATCCACAAAATCGGCGGCCAGCAAAGATGCGGCGTCGGTTAGCGCGGGATTCGCCAAAACCTGCTCGGCCAGGCGATGCGCGAAGGTACGGAAATCGGCGGTGCGCGCGACAAAGTCGGTTTCGCAGGCCAAAGCGACGGAGCAGACGACGTCGGGCGTCGTCTCGACGATCACCAGGCCCTCTTTGGTTTCCCGTTCGGCCTTCTTGGCGACGACGGCCAACCCTTGCTTGCGCAAATACTCGGCGGCCTTCTCGAAATCGCCGTCGTTGTCCTGCAAGACTTTCTTGCATTCCAGAATCCCGGCGCCGGTCAGTTCTCTCAAGTTCTTGATCATTTCTGTCGTAATTGCCATCTCTGTCTCCCTTGAAAATAGCTTAGGTTCGTAGTGGGCGCTTCAGCGCCTTGTTGCTCACGGCGATAAATCGCCTACTACCAACGCATTTTCATCCAACCGCTGGTGAACCGCAGGTTTATGATGAATTCCTCGTATAAAATACCACAAGAATAGAAAGAATTGAGTAACAGGTCAGCCGCAAAGGAGTACACCCCAACATGGGATACAATTGATGACGATCAATTGTCGGCGGTGAGGGAGTTCTGTAATTCCTGGTTGCCCGGTGAAACACCGGAGTCTTCTAGCAGAGTAAGTAACCCCGCACCCCGCCGTGCACTTCTAACACGGATTGTGTGCATCTACCTGGACGGCCCTGGTTGTAGCAGATCGGCCAAGACCGAGGTCAGGGGATGTCCCCGCCTGGGCAGATAAGCTCTGATTAGCACGAGGCTGTTGCTGGCGGGTGATGTTGGGGTGTACCCCTCTG
>DAOUFX010000249.1:0-3356 GCA_034429675.1 Anaerolineae bacterium
CCGCGCGAAAAAACACCCCTTTATATCCAGCCGAGGAGAAATTCCAATGACAACGCAAAATAAAATTAAATCCGCGAAATTTCTGACGACGATAGTGCTCTGTACACTGCTGCTCGCGCCGGCGAGCCCGACAACGGGCCGGGCAGGCCATGCCGTCTCCCGGCAATCCACCACCGTCACCTTCATCGCCGTCGCCGATGCTGCGCTGCAAAACTGGCAGCCCGACGCCAACTTCGGCAGCGACAAGACCGTGCGGGCCAATTACAACGTGGATGGTAACAAATTCACCAGCTTTTTGGTACGCTTTGATGTTTCAACCATCCCTAACAATGCCATCATTGACAGCGCCCGGCTGGAGCTATACCTGGAAAGCAGCGGCGGCCCCAATCCCATCACATTGGGGATTTATAGCGTCAACAGCGCCTGGTCCGAGTCCACCGTCACCTGGAACACGGCGCCGCCGGCGGCTGCAACCGGGCTGAACTGGCAGGTCAATGCGACGGCAGGGTATAAAACCCGCAGCGGTCTCGGCAATCTCGTCTACAGCTGGATGTCGGGATCGAGCAATGGCGCGATGATCTACGGGCCGCTCAGCGGTTACTACTGGCGCAGGTTCAGCAGCCGCGAGCGCGGATCGTACAGACCGCGCCTGGTGGTGACCTATCACCAGCCTTCGACGATTTACCTGCCGGTGATCTTCAGGAAATAAACGCAGCGGATCGTCCCCGCCGCTTTCGGCGCATCAACCCAAACAAAAAGAGGGTTTTGTTCGCAAGCATAACCTGCGAACAAAACCCCTTTCCATCGCCTCATCTTGCCGGCAGCCGATGAGGTGAGCGTTACAGCTGTCGCAAAACGATCGGCAGGAACACTTTGTACCCGCCAGGGCCGAGCGAGTCGCCGTAGATGATGCCGCGCCCGTTAGTGCCGATGTACACCCGACCGTAGATGCGCGGGTCGCCGGTGATGGCGGCGCCGGTCCAGGCGTACTGGTGTTGATCGTCGTTGATGCGCACCCAGTTCGCGCCCATGTCGGTCGAGCGATAGATGCCGCGCACGCCGTCCACCTGGCCGCTGATGTAGATGGCGACGTAAGTCGCCTCGGGCGCGGGAGCGCCGAAGCCCACCACGTCGGCCTCTTCCACGTTGGCGAGCTTCGTAAAACTGTCGCCGCCGTCGGTGGAGTGCCACAGGCCGTAAACGCCGGTGTCTTCGTCGCCGCCCGCCAGCCAGATGTCGCCGTTTATGTTGGGAACAACCTTGAATTTCATTGAGACGGTAGTCGGCCAGCCAGCGCTGATGGTGGCGCTGAAGGTCGCGCCGCCGTCCACGCTGCGGTAGAAGTTGCCGTTAGCGTAGCCGAAAAACACATCAGGGTTGACACGGTCTGACTCGATCTGAGCGCTCGCCGAGATACCCGCGCTGGCCGTCCAGCTGTCGCCCAGATCGGTGGAGTAGACCACGGCCCCACCCGGCGACCAGACGATGGCGCTGCCGTCAGCCGCCACCGCGACGTTGCCGCCCTGGCTGATGCCCGCCGGCTCGGTCAGCGCCGGCGTCCAGGAGATGCCGCCATCCTGCGAATACCCAAGATTGATGATGTCGTCGCCGTTGCCGACGCGCACGACAAACTCAGGATCAAGCTCCGCGTAGTCCAGGCCCGTGCCGGAGCCGAAAGTGGGATTGGTGACCATGCCGCCAGGGACGATGCTCAGATCTTCGTGGCGGAAACCGCCGATGTCGCCCAGGGCGCTGATGAGGTGAGCGGTCCCGGTCGGCGGGCTGATCAGGTCGAGGACGGCGGTTTCTTCCAACCCTTGCGCCTTGACCGTGATGGTGAAGAGCTCGTCGTTATCCCAGTTGGTGAGGTTGTCGCTGCCGTAAATGGTGGCGCCGGTGCCGTACATCATCCGGTCGGAGTTGAAGGGGTCAATCTCCAGATCGCCGATCATCCAGCCCAGTTTGGGCGACGTTTCGGGCAGGGGGTCCACCGTGCGGCCCCAATCCAGCCAGGGGGCGCCGGAGTAATCCAGATCGTAGGCGTTGATACGCCAGGCGGCGGTGGCCCAACCGAAGTGGAAGGCCTGCTTCCAGGTGACGCCGCCGTCGGTGCTGCGGAAAATGAAGTCGTCCGGCCACCAGCATTCCTGGCTGGAGACCATCACCACGTCCGGGTCGGAGGCATCCACGGCCAGACCGCCGAAGCCATAGGCCAACCAGTTGGGGTCGCCGACCGGCGTGATGTTCGTCCATGCGCCGGTGCGCGTGTTATATTTCCAGACCGCGCCCGCCGAACCGCCGTAGGGGCCGCTGTTGTTGCTGTAGGTGATATACAACACGCCGTTGGAGGCCAGCACGCCGTGATAGGGCAAATATCCCTGCTGCGGCTGACCGGGAACCGCTTCCCACGTCTCGCCGGCGTCGGCGCTGTGATACACCGTGTCGCCGCTGCTGTTGGCGACGCCGACGTAGATGTTCCGCGTCGGCAAGTGATTGGTGCTCTCGTCAACGGGAGCAAACACCACCCACACCACGCCGGTCAGGTCGCCGTCATAATCACCGGTGCCGGGCGCGTAATCGCCCACTGCGGTGAAAGTGACGACCTTCGACCAACCGACGCCGAAGTCCGTGCTGCGCCACAGGCCGTTGCCGCTGCGCGTGCCCAGGTAAAGGATGCTGTTGACACTGGGATCAATCGCGAGGCGCTCACCCATGGCCCGTCCGGGCATGTTGCCGCCGGTCTTGAACGGCAGTTCGGTCTTCGCCCAGGTAGCGCCGCGATCCGTCGAGCGCAGGATGGCGGCATTGTTGGGATCCCAGTCATTGGTGTAAGTGCCGGCAAACACGTACACCCGATCCGGATCCACAGGGTCCGTCGCCAGGCTATCCACGCCGGTCAGACCCCACTCGTCCCAACCGACCCAATCCAGCAAAGGAATCCAACGGGTGGTGGTCACGTCGAAACGATACGCCCCGCCGATGTCGGTGCGGGCGTAAACCAACCCTTCCTCGGCGGTGTTGAAGATGATGCCCGGCACAAATCCCCCGCCGACCACCTCCACGTTCTTCCAGGAGTATGGCTCCGAGGGCGCGCCGAGCGGCCGCGCCTGCACGTCCAATCCCCGCGCCGACAACAGCCAGATACCCATCAGGGTCAGTGTAAACCCCAGGGTCAACCCAATTCCCAACAATTTCTTGATTCTCATCTTTACTGTCCTCCCTGAAATTGAAAAGTTGGGCTGACTCCCCTGCTTCGCTTTCTCCACCTAAGAATTATCCATAGATTCACCTCCAGTCAAGCACTCCCGCCCTGAAAAGTTGTATCTTCTCAAAAATCTGGGGGGTGAGGAGTTGGG